>JAZKGO010000090.1:0-10149 GCA_040385875.1 Bacteroidota bacterium | reverse complement strand
GTAATTTTGGATGAAGAAACAACCATTGTAAAACTTTTGAACTATTTCATGGGTAAAAATACCCCAGAACGTCAGAAATTTATCATTGAAAATCTGGTGATTGAAAAAGATTCAGCTGAGTTGGCGTTGATAGCCTAATCACCCATTCAAATTATTTATACTATTCTTTCTAAACTTATAACACCTTGACACTCGAAGAATTACGCAAACAAATAGATCAGCTTGACGACCAACTTTTGGAAATATTGAACCAAAGAATGGATGTGGTAAGAAGCGTTGGTGAACTCAAAAAGCATAGCAATACAATTATTTACCGACCCGAGCGTGAGAAATCAATATTAGACAGGCTATCCTCTCAAAGTAAGGGTTTAATGAATAGACCCGCTTTGGAAGCCATTTTCTTAGAAATATTTGCAGTAGCTCGTAATTTAGAATTACCAGAAAAAATTGCCTATTTAGGTCCAGAAGGAACTTTTACACACCAAGCCGCAGAAAGCAGGTTTGGTGCCATGAGTGATTACTTGATGCTACCCAATATTAGATCAGTTTTTGAAAGTGTGAATACCGGTCGAGCAAGATTTGGAGTGGTACCAATCGAAAATAATCAGGAGGGAATTGTAAAAGAAACGATTGATTTATTATATGAATCGGATATTAAAATTGTATCTGAAATAGTCATGCCTATTCATTTTGCCTTGGCTACTAAAAGCGAAAAGCTGAGCGAAATCACCAAAATATACTCAAAAGATGTAGCTTTTGGTCAGTGTGAGAAATTTTTGCATGATTACTTTGGCAGAAAAGAACTTGATTTTTTAAACGAAGATCAAGATTTCTTTGTGCAAGTAGACTCCACCTCAAAAGCGGCAAAATTGGCATCAATGGACGAGCACTCTGCGGCTATTTGCTCTCATATTGCGGCCAAGATGTTCAAAGTACCGATTTTATTTGATAATATTGAAGACACTCAATTGAACAGAACCCGTTTTTTCATCATTGGAAAAGACATAGTGAACCAAAAAAGCGAGAATGACAAGACCACCATTATTGCCAAATTGATAGAAGATGGTAAGCCAGGCACATTAGTAAGATTTTTGCAAGAGTTTGAGGAACAGGGCATTAACCTTATCAAAATTGAAAGTAGACCCGCCAAAGAAGGCGATAAATTTCATTTCTGGTTTTTGATGGAATTTGATGGCTATTTTATGGATGCCAACGTGCAAGCTATTATTCAAAGGCATGTTGGAGACGTAAAATGGTTGGGGAGTTATGTGAAGGTGGTGTAAATCGGCAGTTCCTTTTTCTTATTTCAATTCTTAGTATTTATTCCAATCGATTGCGTAAGGGTTTTTCTCTACATCAAAATTCATCATGAATAATGGCCAATTCAATTCCATTTTGGAGCAGTTCTTTATTTAATAAAACTACCTTGCATTTTTGGAATATTAATTTGATAGATAAATAAAAATAAGAACTGAACGCATCGATAAAGTTAAAACGAGGATTAAGAAAACAATATATGATAAAAAACAATACTTTATTTAAATATGAGAAAACCACTAACCTTAATATTCTTTTTTTTGCTTGTAAATATCCTATCAGTTAAATCACAATCTGAATTTCCTTGTGGTACAGATGAGCTTGAAAAACAATTATCCAAAAGCAATACCAACTATTTAAAAGAAAGAACTAAGTACAACGACCAAATCTATTCCATTTTAAATAACAAGCGTAAAAATCCAAGTGCTCGTCTGAAAACAAATGATGACCAACCAGAAGGAGTCTTTACAATTCCTGTTGTTTTTCATGTAATTCACATTGGCGAGCCTTTGGGCACTGTATCAAATATTTCTGATGAACAAATAGTTGGTGCGCTTCGAGGCCTGAATAGAGATTGGAGAAATCGAAACGAAAATGGGGTCGATTTAGAAATTGAGTTTGCCTTGGCAAAAAGGGATCCAAATGGAAATCAAACGAGTGGAATAAATAGAGTGGACGGAAGCCAAGTTCCTAAATATTTATCCGCAGGAATGCATTATACCGATACCTTGGGAGCAAACCATAATGAAATTAAAAAACTTAGCAAGTGGCCAAGGGACCGATATATTAATATTTGGATAGTAAAGATTTATGATATTTGTGGTTATGCTAACTATCCTTCAAGTTATGATTTCGAAGGAATTGTGATGAACCATTATTGTCTTTCAGAGTTTGATGCCACCTTTTCGCATGAAATGGGACACTTTTTTAACTTAAGACACACATTTGATGGGGATAATGCCCCAGGTATTTATGAGAATGGTTTGGTATGTCCTGCTGATAATGATTGTTTATTAGAAGGAGATCAAGTATGTGATACCCCCCCACATAAGAAAAATGATTGCCAGACAAGTGAATGTAGTTCAATGGTTGATTTTCAAAATTCTGCCTCCAACTTTATGAGTTATTGTGGCTCTAAAACACGCTTTACAGGGGGCCAAAAAGATCGAGTAAGAGCTGCTATGTATAGCGAATTTCGTTGGCCATTAGTTAAATCAGAAGCTATAATTCCAATTGATGTCCAAGAAGAGGTCGGGATTATTTCTTTTGCTGGTAGAATTGTTGAAAAGGACTATGAATATCCTTTTGAAAAAAAACCTATTTGCAACGGCACAATTCCTGAGATTTTGATCAAAAACTTAGGTACCAACACCATTCAAAGTTTAAAAATTGAAGTTATGATTGACAATGAAATAGCCTACTACCAGAATTTAAATTCATCAATTTCAAAAAATGAAACAGTTAGTTTATTACTTAAAAGCTTGAATTACAATGATTTAAATAACCATTCAATAAAAGTTAAAGTAGTTAAGATAAATGACTCTGAAACGGATTTTTTAAAGATAAATAACGAAATTTCAACGGAATTTTCATCTTATGGCGAAATAGTCAAGAATAAATATCCAATCACTTTCAAAAATGCAGATGATTTTATTAAATCAAATAATTTTGATAAAATACCAGAAATTATTACCAATTCAGCTTGTCTTGATTCCAACGTTTTAAAGTTTAACACTTTTTATACTGGAAATGAATACAATTATCAATTATCAGAAGTTTTTTTACCTCCATTTAGTTTGGATAGCGTCTTTAATGCCTATATAGTTTTCGACCATGCCTATCGAAAAGGAGCCCCGAATTCATTTTTATCAGTGCAATTATATGCTTTTGCTGATTGCGATTTGGGCAAAAAGTATATTGGCAGTTTTGCTTCCAATTCAAATATTTTGGAAACAGTAGAAGATTTTGAATTAAATTCCAGTTGGCTTCCCTCCTGTAATGATTGGAGAAAAGATTCGCTAAGTATCCGCAATTTGACTGGCAAAAACGTACTTCCAATATTATTAATTAATAGAGGGGGTAATACACAAAATTTATTTTTGAGAAACTTTAGAATATTTAAACAATTCAATATTGAAATAACCTCCAATGATTATAATTTGGGGTCTGCTGGTTATTCACGTGGGTTACAACTATATAATGAAGGGGATAGTGTGATTGTATCATCAAATAATTATGGAAATAAATGCCATAAGTTTATCGGATGGTCTGAAAATGGTAAAATTATCACAACGAATGAAAGCTATAAATTTATAGCGACTAAAAATCGAAAACTAGTAGCCAATTATGAGATTATCAAATATCAAATAGAAACGGAGATTAAACCTTTGAATGCGGGCAAAGTAACTGGAGCAACTTTTTTTGAATGTAATAAATATACTACCTTATTGGCTACTCCTGAATACGGCTATCGTTTTGTAAACTGGACTGAAAATGGAAAAATCATTGAAATAAATAATGAAGCTATAGTTTATGAAAAGGCTAATCATCACATCGTAGCCAACTTTGAACCATTAGACTTTAGTGTTAATGTTACCAATAGTCCACAAAAAATAAACACAAATTTCAAACAACAATACCTTTCCAATCAATCAATAATTGCTGATACGAGTAATAATTGCTACACTTTTATAAATTGGACTCAAAAAGATTTAGTTGTTTCCACCAATGCTAAATATAGTTATAAAGTTGAAAGTGATTTAGATTTTAAGGCAAATTATGATATAAAGAAGTATCAGTTAACTTTTGATTTATTTCCGGAAGCAGCTGGAAAAGTATTTCAATCAGGAACATTTTCATGCGACACTACGCTAAAATTATTTGCAAAAGCAGCTAATAACTATGTTTTTTCTTATTGGACCGATGATAAAAATCAAATTATTTCAAGCGACTCGAATTATACATTTAAGGTATCAAAACAATTAAAATTAACGGCAAATTTTAGTTTAATTACAGGCAATGAGCCAAATGGGTCGGATAAACTTAATCTAAAAATTTATCCTAATCCAAGTGATGGAATTTTTAAGGCAGATTTCACTAATAATGATTCAAAACAGGTGGGATTGAGTGTTTATAACTTATTGGGTCAGAGAGTTTGGTTTAAAACAATCTATAAAAGAGGGAAATATTCAGAAAAAATTGACTTAACCAATTATCCATCAGGCCATTATGTTTTTATTATTGAAAATGAAAATTTTAAACAAACGAAGAAAATTGAGAAGTATTAATTTTACTAGAATTAATAATTAGAACCAAAAGGTTAGGTTCTTAAAGGAACTTTTTTGCTTCAAAGGTAAAAGTAAGTGGTTTAACCCAATATCGATTTAGCCTCTTCAGCGTCCTTTCCTATTTGAGCTTTTAAATCATCAAGGGAGTTAAATTTAATCTCCTCTCGGATTTTTTTTACAAAATGAATAGTGAGGTTTTCTCCATAAATTTCTTTATCAAAATCAAAGATAAATACTTCGATGGTTCGGTCTTTGCCCTCAATGGTGGGTCTTTTGCCAATATTGAGAACTCCATTATATTGGTTATGATTGTGAACAATCCTGACGGCATATACTCCTTCTGCAGGAATTAATTTATAATCTTCCACCACATAAATATTAGCCGTAGGGTAGCCCAATGTACGACCTAATTGCTTACCCTTCACCACTTTACCATTCAAACTATAGCTTGCCCCCAATAATAAAGCGGCTTGCTCCACCTCACCAGCCAATATCGAGTTTCGAATAATGGTTGAACTAATCCCTATGTTTTCAATATCTTGGCGAGGTATTTCTAATACTTCAAAGCCAAATTTTGAAGCATTTTCTTTCAAATATTCAAAGCTTCCTTCACGGTTTTTACCAAAACGGTGGTCGTATCCAATCACCAATACTTTGGCTCCGATCCTTTCTACCAAAATATCTTGAATAAAAGTTTGCGAATTAATCTCCGAAAACTCTCTTGTGAAAGGAATAATCACCAAGTGGTCAATCTCAAACTTTTCTAACAAATGTATTTTCTCTGATAAAGTATTGAGCAACTTCAACTTTTGACTATCATTGAAGAGCACCATTCTTGGATGCGGAAAAAAAGTAATCAATACCGACTCGCCCCCTTTAGCAACCGTAATTTCTTTGAGTTTTGCCAATATTTTTTGATGACCAAGATGCACCCCATCAAAGGTGCCACTGGTCACTACCGCACAATCCAACTTTTCAAAACTATCTAAATCGTAATGTATTTTCATTGTTTAATCGATAAAAAACCATATCCTCTCCACTATTCACCTATTTTTCGGTTTCTTGTTCTAATTCAATTCTTCAATAAACTGCTCAATAGTGAGCGCATTTTTCACATCAAATGAGCCGATTCTCTCCCTCCTTAATTCGCTTAAATAGGCTCCAGAATTACATAATTCACCAAAATCCCGTACCAAACTTCGTATATAAGTTCCTTTGGAACATACAATATTGAATCTTATTTCAGGAAAATTTTCGCTATTAATTTCAAAGCTTGTTACATTTACTTCCCTCGGCCTAATCGCCACCTCCTGCCCTTTTCTGGCCAACTCATACAATCGCTTTCCTTCCTGTTTGACAGCCGAAAATATGGGCGGATATTGCTGCAAAACTCCTGTAAGCTTGCTTTTAGCTTCATTTAAAATTGTTTCAGTAATGGCAGAAACATCATATTCTGCATCAAAATCAGTCTCAAGATCCACTGAAGGGGTAGTTTTGCCTAAAACAAATTTGCCTGAATATTCCTTTTCCTGGGCTTGATAGCTATCAATCTGTTTGGTCATTTTGCCAGTACACAAAATAAGCAAGCCCGTTGCCAATGGATCTAAAGTGCCTGCATGACCAATCTTTTTGAACTTCCCAGCAAATTTCAGTTTTTTTACCACGTCAAATGAGGTCCAACGGAGTGGCTTATCAATCAAGATTAATTGGCCTAAATCGAGGTTTGCTTCTGTAGAATTTTCTGACATTATTTATACTAAACAACTGTTAATGAGTGACCTAAGGCCAGAAAAACCAAAATAATTAAGCCCAGCGCTATACGATAATAACCAAAAACTTTGAATCCATTCTTTGTTAAAAACGCAATAAAGAATTTGATTGCAATCATAGCCACTGCAAAAGCCACCACATTGCCAATGAGCAATAATGAAATATGCTCCGATTGGATAGTTTTATAGGATTTCAATAGTTTATAGGCAGAAGCGGCAAACATAGTTGGCACTGCCAAAAAGAAAGAAAACTCAGCGGCAGTTTTTTTGGATAGGCCCTGCATCATTCCCCCAATTATTGTCGCTGCCGATCTAGAAACTCCGGGAATCATAGCGATGCATTGAAAAAAGCCAATTTTAAAGGCTTTTGGTAATGATATATTTTCGTCAATAGATTTACCCTCAAGCCATTTATCAATAAAAATCAAAATAATTCCACCCAAAATGAGTGTTACCGCTACTACAATTACGTTGTCGAGCAAGCTATCAATAAAATCATTGAGCAGAAAACCGAAAATTGCCCCAGGAATAAAGGCCACAAAAAGTTTAATATAAAAATCAAAAGATTGTAAAAAATTACGCCAATACAATACGACAACTGCCAAAATAGCCCCAAATTGAATATTAACGGTAAGAAGTTTTGTAAATTCCAAACTTGAAATGCCCAAAATAGACGAGGCAATAATCATATGACCAGTCGAAGAAACTGGCAAAAATTCTGTAATTCCTTCCACAATGGCAAGAATAATTACTTCCCAAATACTCATATTGATATTTTAAGAAATCGGAGTTGAAAGATCCGATTAGATGATAATAAAATTGAGGACTTTTGTAAAAACCAAAAGTTTATTTTTTTATAAATTTTTAGAGACCGGTCTTTTTAAAATAGCAAAAAACTCGATAATAAAGCCAAGGGTCACCACAATCGGCCCTAAAGTAAGCCCTAGAAAGCCAAAACCAAACTCTTCCTTATCCATACTCATGATAAAAAAGCCAAGAAATATTACCAAAACTCCGGCAATCATCCAGTAATAATTCGTTTTGCCAAATGGCATTTTTGTGTTATTTTGCATTGTTTTATATTTTTGAATCTTATCTATTTTTGTTTGAAATACTAAAACTAAAAGGGGTATTTTATTAAAACTTAGGAATAAAGCTCATCTAATGAAAGACCTAAATATTTATGAATGGAAGAATATGTACAGACCACTCCAGTAGCCACACCTAATAATATAATAAAAATGGAGAGAATAAAAAACTCCATCATATCGGAAAGCTTTAGGAGCTCTGGCATTTTACTAATAGCCCCTTGCTGTAATAAAACCAATAAAAAGATGGCAATAATAGCCGAAGTTAGCCCCTGCAATGCTCCCCTGATTACAAATGGTTTTTGAATGAAATAATTGGTAGCACCCACTAATTGCATACTTCTAATCAAAAATCTTTGGGAAAATACAGCCAATTTAATCGTATTATTGACCAGCACAATAATGGTTGCTAAAAGCAACAATACAAAGCCTGATAAAATCAAATAGATTTTCCTTATGTTTTTATTGATGTCATCCACCAGATTTTCTACATAGGACACTTCATAAACACCATCGATTTTCTCAATTTCACTTTTGAATTTCAATAATGAACTTTCGTTAAAATATTCATCTTTTACTTTTAATAAATAAGCATCTCTTAAAGGATTATCAACCAAAAGTGTTTGAAAATTCTCTTTAGTATCCTTTATAAATTCTTTCGCTGCTGAATCCTTCGATATAAAAGTAATATTGGCTTTATCGAGCTCATTTTTGGAAACAAAAGTCTTTTTGGAAAGTGCTTTTTTGATTGAATCTTTTTTAGAAATTGAAAGGTCATTATCCAGATACACCTGCAATTCGATATTTTGTCTTACCAAAGTGGCCAAGCGTTTTGCCTGAAAGGAAATCAAACCACAAAGACCTATCAAAAATAAAGCAATAGTTAGGCTTATTACCACCATGAAATTAGGATATTGACCTATTTTTTTTGATTTCACTCTCTATCTAATATTTTCAACAAAGTTAATAATTTCATTTTGTTTACAGCCTTTTCGTTTTCAAATTAACTAAAATTAAGTTTTTTTGTCTAAAATAGAGTTCCTTTTTATTAAATATTATCAATGCTTAATGAATCAAATAAATCATCGAATTATTATCTTTGTATAATATTTTAAGGATAAATACCTTACCGAATGTACCAAGAAATCAACCTTACTTTATCCCCATCTGAAGCGTTTGAAAAGTCTGTTTTTGAGGAAATCCTAAAGGATAACCTTTCCGAATCGATTGAAAATTTCAAATATCGTAAACTAAAGCAATCTATCGATGCCCGAGGTAGAGAGGTGAAAGTGCATGTACAAGCTGCGCTGTTTATGGATGAAGAGCCCTCTCCAATTATTTCGTATAATTTAAAGGAAATTTCAACTGTAAAATCAAATGATACTGCCCTTATTATTGGCGCTGGGCCTGCTGGTTTATTTGCAGCTTTGAGACTAATAGAATTAGGGATTAAGCCCATACTTATTGAAAGAGGCAAAGATGTACGGGCTAGAAGGCGAGATATTGCAGCCATTAATAAAGATCATATTGTAAATCCTGAATCCAATTATTGCTTTGGTGAAGGTGGTGCAGGTACCTATTCTGATGGAAAACTCTACACCCGATCCAAAAAAAGAGGTGATTTGCTTCGAATTTTGGAAATATTAGTAGCCCATGGTGCTCCAGAGGACATATTGTATGAGTCACATCCTCATATTGGCACCAACAAATTACCAACCATTGTAGCTAATATTAGAAATACAATTCTTGAAAAGGGAGGTGAAATTCATTTTGAGACTAAATTAACCCAGTTTTTGTTGAACAATAAAAAAGTAGTGGGGGTTGTAGTAAATAATGAAAAAGAAATTGTGGCCAATGCAGTAATTTTGGCCACGGGGCATTCAGCAAGAGATATTTTTGAAATTTGCAAAAAACAAAATATCAGTATTGAAGCCAAACCATTTGCCATTGGAGTAAGGGTGGAGCATCCGCAGTCAATGATAGATGCCGCTCAATACAGTTTAGAAAAGAGAGGCGATTACTTACCGGCAGCTTCTTATAGCCTTGTTTCGCAAGTAAAAACCAATAGAATCCAGAAGGGTGTTTTTTCATTTTGCATGTGCCCAGGTGGTTTTATTGTACCTTCTGCTACTTCACCGGGGGAGTTGGTAGTCAATGGGATGTCACCTTCTAGACGTGATTCAAAGTTTGCTAACTCAGGAATAGTAGTGGCAATTGATGAAAATGATTGGAAAAAATTCAATGAATACGAAGAATTAGCTGCCATGAAATTTCAAGCCAGTATTGAAGAAAACACCTGCAAAATAATGGGTGGCAAACAATTTGCACCCGCCCAGTTAGTGGGTGATTTTATTCATAATAAATTGTCCTCAGATTTGGCCGAAACTTCCTATCAACCAGGAATAAAATCGGCAAATTTCATGGATATTTTACCTGAAAATATTGCGGTTCCTTTGCAAATTGGCCTAGCAGATTTCGGCAAAAAAATCAGAGGGTTTTCCACCAATCAAGGGCAGATTGTAGGCATTGAAAGCCGCACCTCCTCACCAGTGAGAATTCCAAGAGACAAAGAAACTTTAGAACATATTCATATCAAGAGGCTCTTCCCTTGTGGCGAAGGGGCTGGTTACGCTGGAGGAATCGTATCAGCAGCCATGGATGGAGAGCGTTGCGCCGAAAAATTATTTG
>JAZKGO010000089.1:4277-8625 GCA_040385875.1 Bacteroidota bacterium | reverse complement strand
GCCAGTTTTACTCTTTGAGCTTCGCCACCGCTGAGTGTGGTGGCTTGCTGGCCAAGAGTGATATAGCCTAAACCTACCTCAAAAAGGGTTTGTACTTTTCTCAATATTCTTGGTTGAAATACAAAAAACTCAACGGCTTGCTCCACCGTCATATCCAATACATCGGCGATTGATTTGCCCTTAAATCGTACCTCCAAAGTTTCACGGTTGAATCGTTTGCCTTTGCAAGTTTCACAGGCAACATGTACATCGGGCAGAAATTCCATTTCGATTTTTTTCATACCAGCCCCCTCACAGTCTTCACAGCGGCCGCCTTTAACATTAAAGCTGAATCGACCAGCTTTGTAGCCTCGAATTTTGGACTCGGGTAACTCACAAAAAAGCGTACGAATATCCGAAAACATACCTGTGTAAGTAGCTGGATTTGAGCGGGGTGTACGGCCAATTGGGCTTTGATCTACTTCAATTACTTTATCCAAATGCTCAAGCCCTTCCACCGATTTATGGGGCATTGGGTCTTTTTTGGCATTGAAAAAGTGTTTATTCAAAACAGGATACATGGTCTCATGGATGAGTGTACTCTTGCCTGAGCCCGACACACCTGTGATGCAAACCATTTTGCCCAAAGGTATTTTTAGAGTCAAATTTTTGAGATTATTCCCAGTTGCCCCTTTTATAATGAGCTGATTGCCATTGCCTTGTCGGCGTTTTTTCGGAACTGCAATTTTCAATTCCCCTTTTAGAAACTGAGCGGTTGTGGAGTTCCCTTCCAAAAAAGATTGCGGAGTCCCTTGTCCCACAATTTCACCACCATGCCTTCCAGCACCTGGCCCGATATCCACCAAAAAGTCGGAAGCCAGCATCATATCTTTGTCGTGTTCCACCACTAAAACAGAGTTGCCCAAATCTCGCAAGCCTTTTAGAGCATTAATCAGTCGTTCGTTGTCCCTTTGATGCAGACCGATACTAGGCTCATCCATAATATACAGCACGTTGGTCAATTGAGTACCAATCTGCGTCGCCAATCTAATTCGTTGTGCTTCCCCACCTGAAAGCGACCTTAGTGGTCTGTTTAGGGTTAAGTATTCCAGTCCAATTCCAGTCAAAAAGCCAATTCTTTTCCGAATCTCTTTCAAAATTTCATGTGCAATTTGGTTTTGTCTATCATTGAGTCGACTTTCGAGGCCAATAAACCAAGTTTCTAATTCGGTAATGTCAATGGTGGCAAGCTGAGCAATATTCTTCTCATCAATTTTGAAAAATAAAGATTCTTTTTTCAACCTTGCCCCTTCACATTCAGGGCAGTTATTAATTACTAAAAAATCTTTGAGCCAATCTTGCATTTTCTCCGAACCTGTTTCCTGTTGGCGTTTCAAAAAGTTGATAATTCCTTCATATTTGGTATTCCATTCGGTGCCTTCATACTTTTTAGAGGGTACAGGCACGGGTTCATCAGTCCCATAAAGCATGATATCAATCGCTTCTTGTGGAAATTTATCAATTGAAGTGGTAAGACCAACTTTGAAAGGCTTTAGCAAAACTTCTAATTGTTTGAAAATCCACATTTCACGAAACTCACCAATCGGTGCGATAGCTCCACGGCTGATACTCAGGCTTTTATCCGGAATAATTGACTCTTCCGTAATTTCCTCCACCACTCCTAAGCCTTTGCAAGTTGGGCACCAGCCATAGGGTGAGTTGAATGAAAAGGAATTGGGTGCGGGTTCGTCATAACTTAATCCAGAAATAGGATCCATCAAAAATTTGGAGAAATTCCGAGCGATATTTTTTTCATTGAGCACCATTACCAAGCCCTTGCCTTGATTCATGGCAATATTTAATGACTGTGAAAGACGGAATCGGTCGTCAGGTCGAATCACCAATCGATCAATTACAATCTCAATATCATGTATTTTGAAACGGTCGAGTTGCATTTTCGCAGCGATGTCTTGTACCTCACCATCCACCCTCACTTTAGTATAGCCTAATTTAGCAACTTGTACAAAAAGCTCACGATAGTGCCCCTTACGGCCTTTCACAATCGGGGCTAATACAGTTAATTTTTGATTATTGAAATCAGTCAAAATCACATCAATTATCTGATCTACAGACTGTTTGATCATTTTTTCACCAGTTTCATAGCTAAAAGCTTCGCCGGCTCGTGCGTAAAGCAATCGCATAAAATCATAAATTTCGGTAACGGTACCCACTGTGGAGCGAGGGTTTTTTGAGGTAGTTTTTTGTTCGATAGAAATCACTGGTGAAAGACCATTGATTTTATCCACATCTGGTCGCTCCATATTGCCAATGAAACTTCTAGCGTAAGCAGAAAAGCTCTCCATATACCTGCGCTGGCCTTCTGCATATAAAGTATCGAAAGCTAAAGATGATTTGCCAGAACCTGAAATACCTGTGAAAACTACTAATTTATTCCTGGGGATGGTCAGGTCAATATTTTTAAGATTATGCTCTCTGGCACCAATAATTTCTATAGTGTCGTGGCCGGTATTGTCCGTTTGAGGTGAATTTTCAGGCATTATTTTGATTAAAATGAATAACCTGCAAATTTACTAAAATTGGGAGTCAATTCAAAGAAGGGTTTTGATTATACTCTACTATTTTTTGGATTTAATAGCTTTAACTCTAAATCTAATTATTCAGCTTTTATCTCTTCTCTTTTAATCATCACTTTCACTCGCTTAATTCGTTTGTTGTCAGCAGAGATAATATTGAATTTAAATTGCTCATGTTCAATCTCTTCACTGGCATTGGGGAGGCGGCCAAAAAGCTCTAAAAGCAAGCCTGCCAAAGATTCACTTTCACCCCGCACTTTATCCAGAGTATCGAGGTCAATATTTAGGATTTTACTAAAATCGTTGAGGGCTGTTTTCGCCTCAAACTCATAGGTATTGTCGTCTATTTTTTTGAATTCCACCGCTTCCACATCATATTCATCATGAATATCACCTACAATTTCCTCAATTATATCTTCCATTGTGACCAAACCTTCAGTTTCGCCATATTCATTCACTACTATAGCCATGTGTACTCTTTTTTCCTGAAAATCGTACAGAAGATCATCAATTTTCTTATTTTCTGGGATAAAAAAGGGAGTCCGAATGAGAGGCTGCCATTCAAAAGTTTCGTCTTTATCGATATGTGGCAAGAGATCTTTGATATAAAGGATTCCCTCTATTTTGTCAATTTTATCTTTGTAAACTGGAACCCTCGAATAGCCTGATTTATTGATTTTATCCATTAATTCATGAAAATCCCAATCCAAATCGAAGGCTGAAATATCTAGCCGAGATCGCATGATTTGCCTTGAAGAAGTATTTCCAAAATTCACTACCCCTTTTAAAATATCTTTTTCTTTTTCGGTGGTGTCTTTGCCGGTAGTGATTTCCAAAGCATGGTTAAGTTCCTCAGCAGTAATATTATAGCCCTTTCGTTCGATACTATTCTCAAAAAGTTTTGGAATTGCCAACAACATTGTTGCGAAAGGCTTGAAAATAAAATGAGCAAATTCAACAATCGGAACGGTTAATTTAGCAAACCTCAAATTGTTTTGGTTGGCGTATACTTTAGGGATTAGTTCTCCAAAAAATACTATTACGAAAGTAACCCCAAAAGTAAGGATAACAATGGTGATGGTGCTATCCTTTGGAAACGATTGCCAAGTGAGGTAGGAGGCTAAGACGATAAAAGTGATATTGACCAAATTGATAAAAATAAGCAAGGTGGCCAAAAGCCGCTGTGGATTATCTAACAATTTGATAATGGTCCTTTCTGAACTTATTTCGCTCTCACGACAACGAGCTCTTTCCTCACTTGTTAGGGAAAAAAAGGCAACTTCTGACCCAGAAATAATGGCATTAAGTATTAAAAGCAATATTAAAATGCCAATATTGATTGCATAAAAAGGAAGTGAGCTAGCCGTTTGTAAGAAGCCTAATGTAAATGAACTGGAAAGTACTAAAATTAAACCATGAATTGATAACATCAATTAGTTATTTGGTGAAACATAATTTGAAGCCTAAAAAGGCAGATCATCATCGGCGTTGTCCACCATTGCTGGGGGTAACGGTTGAGGGGCATGCGTTGATATTGTATTGGATGGGCTCACATTTTGTTTTCTTTCCATTGGAGTAGCAGTTGGATTTTCATTTCCGTCATTCCTTCGTCCACCCAAAAGCGTAAGGTTCGTGCCTCTAATTCTGAGAGTAGTGCGGTTATTGCCTTCTTTATCTTGCCATTCCTCCGTTCTGATTTTGCCTTCGATATAAGCGGTATCTCCTTTTTTAAGATATTGCTCAGCTATTTTGGCCAAATTATCCCAGAGCTCAAT
>JAZKGO010000089.1:0-4177 GCA_040385875.1 Bacteroidota bacterium | reverse complement strand
AGTCTCAAATGAATAAACCAAATTGAAAGTCGTTTATGAGTCAATTGATGCCGATATTCACTTGAAACTGATAGAATAGACGAATGGTTAATTATCTCTGCTATAGGCTCAGTCTTCCATAAATCTTCCAAGTCTATTTCGTTCTCTTTTTCTACTAAATAAAAGTCAAATAGTCCTTGCCAGATCCCCTTTTCTTCTCTTTTTTTGAGGTAAAAAGTCCCCTCTTTTTCGATGATAAAGTAATATAAATACTGATTGGTGATTTTGAGTTTTTTTAGATTGACTGGGAATTTATGGGTTATTTTTTGCTGAAAAGCAAAACAATGCAATTGAACCGGGCAGCTTTCACAAGAAGGGGCAGGAGTACATTGCAGCGCTCCGAACTCCATAATAGCCTGATTATGAGTCGATGAATCGCTATTTGGTAGAATCAAATTGGCTATTTCTGAAAACCCTTTTTTCCCTTTTGGGCTCGAAATATCAGTTTCAATTCCAAAAAAACGGGATAATACTCTAAAGACATTTCCATCTAAAACCGCCACAGGCTCCTCAAAAGCAAAAGAGGCAATAGCCGCTGCAGTATAAGGCCCCACTCCTTTGAGTTGTAATAGATTTTTATAGTTATTGGGGAAAAGACCATTGAATTGACCATGAATCAACTTTGCCGTTGAGTGCATATTGCGAGCTCTTGAATAATATCCCAGCCCTTGCCAAAGTCTCAGCACTTCATCTTCGGTAGCTTCAGCGAAGTGATTAATTGTTGGGAAAGCCTCCACAAACTTTAGATAATAGGGCAAACCTTGAGCGACCCTGGTTTGCTGTAAAATAATTTCCGAAAGCCAAATAAAATAAGGATTATCGGTTTGTCGCCAAGGGAGGTCTCTTTTATTTTTTTGATACCAATTCTTTAATTCAAAGGCAAAAAAAGGAGCATTTTGTAATTTCAAATTTTGTTTTTTATTTAATATAAATGATTTTTTTGAAACAATGTTTAGAGAAGTGGTCAAATTATTTTTTCAATTGTCAAATACTTATTCACTCGAAAATAGAGTTGCGTATTATAAAGGGAAATTTATCAGAAACAATTAAAAATCTGACGGTTAGAAAAAAAAATTAACTTATTTTTAGTCTTTTATTTTCAAAATTAAAACGAAAAACTTACCTTTGCACTCCCTAAAAAATTAAATAATTTCATAAACATAATTTAAAAGTTCATTAAAGTGACTAAAGCAGACGTAATTTCAGCAATCTCTGAGCAAACAGGAGTAGACAAAGCAGATGTTTCAACCACCGTTGAGGCGTTTTTCACAGTAGTTAAAGGCGCCTTAGAATCAGGCGATGCAGTTTACGTAAGAGGCTTTGGAAGCTTCGTAAACAAGAAAAGAGCACAAAAAGTAGCTCGTAATATTTCTAAAAATACTTCTCTTGTAATCGAGGCACATCAAGTACCAAGCTTTAAGCCTGCGAAAGCTTTTGTTGAAGATGTGAAAACAAAAACAAAAGGCAAATAATTGATCTTTTTTTTTGTTGTAAAAATTACCCATGAATAAATCTTTTTTAATTATCATCTTAGTTTCATTGGGCCTTGTAGCTACACTATACAGCCTTCCCAAAATTATTGTTGGTGAAAAAAAAGAACTATTAACTGGAACAGCTAATAGAGATAAACCCTTGAAGAAGGAGGAAATGGGTGAAAATGAGCCAGATAAAGAGGAAAGTCATGCCAATAAGCTCGATGCAAACCAACAAAAATTAATCAATCAATTAAAGGTTAATTATTTTGAAACCACCCCTGATAAAAAAGAGGAGTTAGGTAAAAAACTAATTAATGAATTTGCAAAATTTCAAATGTTTGATAGTGCAGCTTATTATTCAGAAAAGCTGTCGGTTAGTAATCCCAATGAAAAAAATTGGATAGCTACAGGAGACTATTATTATCAAGCATTTACCTATGCTTTAGAGGATGTGAAAAGCGTAAAAATGGGTGAGAAATCTAGAGAATATTATCAAAAAGCTCTCGACAAAAACCCTAATTTGCTCTTAGCCAAAACAAATATGGCCATGACTTATGTGTCCACTCAAACACCGATGCAAGGGATCTTGCTTTTACGTGAGGTGGTGGCAGAAAGTCCTGATTATGAGCCAGCCCTTTTCAATTTAGGATTATTGTCTATGCGTTCAAACCAATTTTTGAAAGCAGTTGAGCGCTTCAGGCATATTACTAAAAACAATCCTAACAATACCAAGGCGGCCTTTTACTTAGGGGTAAGCTTAGCTAGGTTAGGCCGTAATGAAGAGGCCAAAGAAGTATTATTAAAAGTGAAGGAAATTGATAAAGACCCCTCTATTCAGGCCGAATTATCAACACTTTTAAATGAATTAAATTAAGAAAGTCTTTTTTTGGGTAATTTGCCAAAAGAAAACTTTTTAAATAACAGTTAAAAAATTAATGATAGCGTAATTAAATGAAATTGCGTTATTAAAACCTTAAAAATTTTACAATTATGCCTTGCGGTAAAAAAAGAAAACGTCATAAAATTGCAACTCACAAAAGGAAAAAACGCTTAAGAAAAAATAGACACAAGAAAAAATAGTCTAATTTGAATGAATTAGTGGGTTTTAGACTCAACAATTTTTCAAAAACTTTTTTTTATTGGTTTGATTTGGGTTATAAATACCTAGAAATAAAAACCAAGTTTATTGTGTCGATTGAAAATCTCCCAATAAAATTTCTTATACAAAGCTACCTCTTTAAATCAGGGGTGGCTTAGTGTTTTTAAATCCATAATTGAAATAGTTTTAATTAAAGCTTCAACGTGAGTAATGAATTAATCATAAATTCTACTCCGAAAGACGATCGCATAGCCCTTTTACAAGATAAAAGGCTAGTTGAATATCATTTGGAGGCCAATGAGCCACACTTCTCAGTGGGCGACATCTATTTGGGGTCTGTAAAAAAATTGAATTCTGGTATGAATGCTGCCTTTATTGACATCGGTCATGAAAAGGACGGCTTTTTACATTATCACGACCTCGGCTCAAACATCAAAACAATGGGCCGTTTAGTAAAAGATACCATTGCTAAACGCAATCATTCTGGTAATCTTGATGGACTAAAATTTGAAACAGAAACAGATAAGTTTGGTAAAATTGCCGATGTTTTAGAACGCAACCAGCCAATGCTTGTACAGGTTGTAAAGGAGCCCATTTCAACAAAAGGCCCTAGACTATCTTGTGATATTTCGATTGCTGGCCGTTTTTTAGTACTGGTTCCATTAGGGCAAGCCGTTAATATTTCCAAAAAGATCACCAATAAGGCCGAAAGGAATCGCTTGCAAAAACTAATGCATTCCATTAAGCCAGCCAATTTTGGAGTAATTGTTCGTACCGTAGCCGAGGGCAAAACGGTGGAAGATCTTGATAGAGATTTGAAAACCATGATTGCCAAATGGGAAGCGGGAATTCAATTACTTAAAGACGCAAAGCCACGTGAAAAGATAATTGGTGAGCTAAGCCGAACCTCAGCCATAGTGCGAGACATGTTGAACGATGACTATGAAAGCATTGTAATCGACAGTAAAGAAATATACGAGGAAACCAAAGCATATATTCATATTATTGCCCCTGAAAAGGAAAAAATTGTAAAATTTTACAACGGGAAAGCCAAGATTTTTGAACAATATGGCATTGAAAAGCAACTCAAAGCGGTATTTGGCAAATCAGTTAGCTTGCCAGGTGGAGGCTATGTAATAATAGAACATACCGAAGCACTGCACGTAATCGATGTGAATAGTGGCAATAAATCAGTAAATCAGGAAAATCAAGAGTCTACAGCACTCATCGTGAATACAGAGGCCGCCAAAGAGATTGCTCGCCAATTGAGAATGCGGGATATGGGGGGAATCATCGTAATCGATTTTATCGACATGAAGAAAATGGAGAATAAAAAAGCCATTCAGGATATCATGCGGGACGAGATGAAAGGTGACAGATCCAAATTTACCATATTGCCTTTAACAAAGTTTGGTTTGATGCAAATCACTCGCCAAAGAGTAAGGCCAGAGATGAACATTATTACGCTTGAAGTATGCCCCACCTGTAACGGTACAGGCTCTACCACGGCAAGTATTGTGGTTACTGACCAAATCGAATCGGATATTGATTATATATTAAGTAA
>JAZKGO010000088.1:10413-17717 GCA_040385875.1 Bacteroidota bacterium | reverse complement strand
AATATCGACTCAATAAGTTAAATTTAAGTGAAAAACAGAAGATGGAAAAACAAGAGCAAATTCCTGTACTTAAACCCTCTGAGCTTAATGAGTTCCATTTTAAGAATATAAAATGGAATCCTACTATTTCTCAAACAAAACATAATTCATACCATATTAATCGTTTGGAAGACTATGTTTTAGAACTTAACTTCCCGCTACCACCCCATCGCAAAACATTGCATGATTTCATTTATTTAAAAAAAGGAACCTCAAAACGGAGTAAAGGGCTCAACAAATATCACTTTAAAGCTGCTGAAATATTCTTTTTGCCTGCCTTTCAAATTACTGAACATGAAGCCATGAGTAAAGACACTCAAGGGATATATATCCATTTTGATGATCAAATCTTTAGTTTTTTACCCAAAAATTATCTTAACGACCATTACACCTTTTTTCAAACGCAATCCAATCCAATATTGCACATCTCAAAAGATACACAGGATCAAATTGAACATATTTTAGACCGTATTATGGTCTTTTATGAAAATGAAAATGAAATAAGCACCAACATTATTGCCAGTTATCTGCTTTCAATTTTTGAAGAGATCAAAAAAGATCAGCCAGCTGAACAGAAAAAAATTAAAAATGCATTTACACAAATTACTGAACTGTATAAAAATGCATTGGCTCAAAATATTTATCAAAAGCAGAGTATTACTGAATATGCCCATATTTTGAATATTTCGCCCAATTATTTGAATAAATGTGTAAAAAATAGTATTAACCGAACCGCCCAAGATTTACTCAATGAAATGCTCATATTAGAGGCAAAAAACCTCTTAAAGTTCTCAAATCTTCAAATTGCAGAGATTGCAGCCAATCTTTGTGACCAAACTCCAAGTAATTTTTCACGCTTTTTCAAAAAGCAAACTGGAATTACGCCAAAAGACTATTTAAAAATGTATTGATTTTGAATACAATCGGCTTGGTTTTGATTCACATGTTTTCGAAAAAAATATGACTTTTGTCATGTTTTTTACAAAAATATCACAAAATCAAATTTAAGAATGATGAAAACATTATTATCCAGTTCAAAATTGCTTTCAGTATTGATACTGATGGTTATTAATTTTAATGTATTTGCCCAGAATAATACAATATCTGGCAAGATTACCGATAATAATGCCAATGCATTAATCGGTGCTTCGGTTGTAATTAAAGGAACAACAACGGGTACCACTACTGATGCCTCGGGCAACTATCAGATTAACGCCGCATCCGGGAAAACACTCGTAATTTCTTTTATTGGTTACACCAATAGACAGATAGTGGTAGGTAATGAATCCCAAATCAATATTACACTTGAGCAAGATGCTGCCGCACTCGATGAAGTGGTGGTAACTGGGGTGTTTGACAAGCGAACAAAAATGAATGCTTCGGTGGCAATTTCAACCTTAAATGCTAGGCAGATTGAAGCTGTTGTACCAAATAGCTCGGCCGATTTGCTTAAAAACCTACCTGGTGTTTATGTAAATACTTCTCGGGGTGAAGTGGGGAACTCAATTTACACCCGGGGATTGAATTATAATGGTGGCTTTTTCTATGTATCCATGCAAGAAGACGGCTTGCCAGTTATGGGTATTTCAGGGCTTATACAGCCTGATGCTTATCTCAGAGCCGATGCAACATTAAACAGAATTGAATCAGTAAGAGGCGGAACAGCGTCAATATTAGGCCCTAATGCTCCAGGAGGTTTGTTTAATTATGTATCGAAAACTGGCGGGCAGACAATTGCAGGCGAAGTGCGTGCAAGATTTGGCTTGGAAGGAAACGGGCAGAATCCGTATTACCGTGCTGATTTTAACGTAGGTGGGCCACTTTCTAACGATAAAAGCGTTACGTTTAATGTTGGCGGATTTTACAGAAATGCCAACGGGCCAAAATACCCAGGCTATAAATTGAGCTATGGCGGGCAAGTAAAAGCAAATATCGTTAAAAATTATAAATCGGGTTCAATCAAACTTTATGCAAAAGTTTTAGATGATAACACCGCTCCATTTGAGTTTACCCCTTCGGTTGACTTTGATAATCCTCGGCCAGCAGGAAGTTTTACCAATACAAGTTCAACTCTCATTCAGTCGCAGCAATTTACTGTGCCAAAAGCAATTTCTGGTGCTTCAAAAGACATCAATTATGATACTCGTAAAGTAGGCTCCTATAATGAAAAAGCGTTTGGTTTGAATTGGGAACAAAACTTTGGCGAAGGCTGGACTTTTAACAATAATTTTAAGTTTTCAAATAAAGATAATATCAGCCAAACTACAGCCGTAGTGTTTCCATTCAGGGTTGACCAAGTGGTATTTTATGGAGTAGGTGGAAACGTTGCAAGATTCGGAACGTATGAATTTTACAATCCAGCCTCTGGCTTTAGCTATGGAACAGTTTCACAACTGCCGCCAACACCAACGAGCGGAGGTATCCGATTTATCCCCAATAATTTAACTTTACCTGGTGGAGATGTTTTACCAAATGCTGTATTTTACAATCCAAATCCTTATGGAGAAGTTGGACTAGACGACTTTATCGATCAAGCCACAATTTCAAAAAAATTGAAGAATATGGCTTTTACAGGCGGCTTGTATTATGCTAGCACAAAAGCAAATCGCTTTTCGATGATTCCTGCGGGGCAAAGTTTTGCAACAATTGAAGATCAACCCAAAACTGTTGCCATCAGATATACCAATTTAGGTGGACAGAAATTTGACTTAACAAATTCAAATGGTATTACAAACTTTGGTGGAAGTGGAGTGTATGAAAATGAGGCTACAATCAAACAAACAGCTTTGTTTTTAGGTCATAATTGGGATATTTCTGAAAAACTGAACTTGGATTGGGGTATTCGTGCCGAAAATTTCAATATTAAATCGAGTTTTACTACACCAAAGCGAGTAACGCCTGATAGCCCAACTGGTGCGGATGGCAATGCCGCTACCCTTTATGATAGTCGCTTGTTTACGGCTAATCCTACGCAAAGTTTTGAGAAAACGCTGAAATTCAATGAGGTGGTTTCTTATTCATTGGGCTTGAATTATAAAGTAAACGATGGTTTTGCCGTCTATGGGCGTTATTCGCAAGGTCGTAAAACACCAGACTTGAGTTATTTTATGGATATTGCTAATCAACAACTCACCTCAAATATCTCGGTGGAAGCCCAAGATATTAAAATGGCGGAATTTGGCTTGAAATATAGAAACAAGAATTTTAATTTATTTGTAACACCATTCTATACTTTAGCAAGTAATATTCCCAACTTCCAGATTTTCCAAAATGCCGATGCAACCTATTATGCCCCAGAACGTGTTTATCAAAAAATTGAAACTAAAGGCTTGGAGTTAGAAGGAAATTATGTTATCAACAAAAACTTTAGCTTACGGGCGGTGGGTATTTTACAAGCCTCGGAGGCAAAAGAATTTAGTGTTTGGTTAGCCAAAACCAACGGCCCAGCAGATGATGAAAAAGTGACTTTTGACGGAGGTAAAAACGATAATATCGGCAATATGTTTACCATTACACCCACTTATAATACTGATAAATTTACGGCTTCAATCAACTGGCAATATATGGGTAAACGTTGGGCAAACGTGGGAAATGCTTTCCAATTGCCCGCCTTTAGTGCTTTTGATTTGAATACTTCGTACAAGATTTCAAGTAAAATTCAAGCCAATTTTTCTATAAATAATTTGCTAAATACTTATGGAATAATGGGTTGGGCAGCACCGGGTGGTTTCCCTGCTGCATTGGATACGCAAGGTTTCACAAAGGGGATGCTTGAAAATAATAAACAAGCTATTTATGCTACTTTGCCAATCATGCCACGAGCTTATTTTTTGACTTTGAGTTATAAATTTTAAGATAAAATATAAATGGCACATTTTAAAAACTGAGAGTTGAAAGGCCTCGGTTTTTAGCCATTTAAGGGCATTTAAACTTATTCAAAACAAAATGATTAAATTTAAAAAACATTAATTATGAAACCCATCCTGCGTGTATTTCTAGCGATCCTTTTAGCAATGAATTTTCATTTATTATTTGCCCAAACGCCCTATTTAGATAAATCAGGGAAGGCCCCTAAACTAATGGTTGATGGTAAACCTTTCATTATTTTAGGCGGAGAATTACACAATTCTACGGGCTCTGATAAAGAGGCAATGGCCAAAGTTTGGAAGGAAATGAAGGCCTTGAATCTGAATACGGTTTTGGCTTATGCCTACTGGGAACTACTTGAACCCCAGGAAGGTAAGTTCAATTTCGATTTGGTGGATGAAGCGATTATGGGTGCTCAAAAAGAAAACCTAAAAATAGTATTGGTATGGTTTGGTGCATGGAAAAGCACCTCTTCAACCTATGTGCCTGAGTGGGTAAAAACCAATCCTAGCCGATTTCAACGCTATACTTTGGAGGGTGGAAAAACGCTGGAAATGCTTTCTCCATTTAGCGACGAAAACCGAATTGCTGATGCCAAAGCCTATACCGCTTTAATGCAGCATCTCAAGGATTTTGACAAAAATCATACGGTTATTATGACTCAAATTGAAAATGAGCCTGGTTGCTTTGAAAACTATCGAGATCTTTCGCCAGCCGCTCAAAAAGTTTGGCAAAATCCGATGCCTAATGATATGGTTAACTATCTGAAAACCAATAAGGGAAAACTGTTTCCTGCACTTGAAAAAGCTTGGGCGGATAATGGAAACAAAACCAAAGGAACTTGGGAAGAGATTTTGGGTAAAAGTACCGACCAAGGCGAATATAAATTCTATACGGAGGAGCTTTTTATGGCCTATAATTATTCAAAATACATCAATTTTTTAGCTGAAAGAGGTAAGAAAATTCATAATCTTCCCGCTTTTTGTAATGGTTGGTTGTACAATAAACGAGGCACTTATCCTCATGGCACTATTAATCCGCATGTGTTAGATGCCTATCGGGCGGCTGGTTCAAGCATGGATTTTTATTCGCCCAATGTATATACAATTGAGTATGACGAACTATTTGATGCCTATACTTTTGGTGGAAATACCCTTTTTATTCCTGAAAGTTCGCTTATGCCAGCAGGTGCTTTGTACGCAATTGGTAAATACAATGCCTTGGGTTTTGCCCCGTTCGGTATTGATGGCGAAAGAATGAAAAGCAAGGAAAATATCAATAATTTGAATTTGTTAAAAAGCACTTACAAATCCATTTCGGAAATGACTGGTATGATTTCTCAAAATTTTGGATCCGAGAAATTAAAAGGGGTGTATCTAAATCCCAACAAAGAAAAACAGGAAGTAAAAATGGGTGATTTTAAATTGGTGGCAAGCAGTTCAAGAAAGCCAGGTTTTAGCATTGATTTTGGAAAATCTTTGGAAAATGCGGGAAAAGCAAGAATGTCTTTTGGTCCGCCACCATCTGAAACAAAAGATGAAAAACCGAAGCCTGTTCCGGCAAGTCCATTTGGTCAATTGCCTGAAGAAATCGGTTCGGCAATAATTGTACAAAATGCTGATAATGAGTTTTTTATAGTGGGTTATGGGATAAAAATGGATTTTGCTTTGAATGAAGGCATCTCATTCAATCATTTAGGATTTCTTTCAATTGACGAAGGTTATTTTGAAAATGATCAATTCGTAGCCACCAAACGCTGGAATGGCGATGAGCAAAAAGTGAGTTTGCCAGGCGATAAAATAACAACTTTGAAAGTTAGATTGTATAGAAACTAAATGGAAGTCTTTTTAATAGAAATGGGTTTTAACCCATTGCATGGAGCATTAAAATTAATATTCAAAAATCATGAAAAAAGTATTTATTTTATTCTTTATATTGGCTTTAAGCTGTATTTTTAGAATAAAAGCACAACAAACCTATCCCTTCCAAAATGTGGATTTGTCGACGGACCAAAGAGTAGATAATGTAATTTCTTTAATGACACTCGAGGAAAAAGTCGGATATATTTTGGATTATAAAGTGCCTCGCTTAAACATTGCCTCGCCTGGAAGTGCCGAGGGAATTCATCAAGCATTGATAAAACCACCCCAAATGGGTGCGAAACCAATTCCCACCACCTCATTTTCGCAGGTATATGGAATGGGCTCTACTTGGAATCCTGAATTGATGAAAAAAGCTGGAAATGTGATGGCTTATGAAGCTAGATATGCTACTCAAAATGAAAAATACAAACTGTCATCGCTCATGCTTTGGGGAGCAAGTACCGACTTGGCTCGTGACCCACGCTGGGGAAGAACTGATGAAAGTTATGGCGAAGATCCGTTTTTGGTTGGAACGATGGCCACCGCTTTGACCAAAGGTATTCAGGGAGGTAATCCCAACTATTTTATGGCTGGTGCATTACTCAAGCATTTTTTTGCAAACAGCAACGAAACCACCCGTGCGAGGTCTTCATCAAATTTCAGTAATAGACTGATGCGTGAGTATTATGGCGCACCATTCCAAATGACATTTACAAAAGGTGGTGCAAAATCCTATATGGCCTCCTACAATGCTTGGAACGGCATTCCAATGACAGTTCACCCAATGTTGCGAGAGGTGGTGGCCAAAGAATGGGGGGCTGATTGGATAGTTTCGTCCGATTTTTTGGCTGTTGACCATGTGGCCGTTCAACACAAATATTTGAAAAGCAAAGAAGAAACAATAGCGGCGGCAATCAAGTTGGGGATGAATCAAGTGCTTGATTTTGGCGGTTTAATCCAATTTATCAACAAGGCTTTGGCTGATAAATTGCTAACAGAAGCAGATATTGACAAGGCAATTAGAGGTAAAGTAAAAGCGGCAATGAAGTTGGGTTTGCTCGATAATTCTGATAAAAATCCTTACAAAACGATTGGAACGAATGGAGAATCTGAGCCTTGGAACTCCGAAAAACACAAATCAGTAGCTTTGCAAGTGGCTCGTGAGTCGGTGGTTTTATTAAAAAATGATAAAAATATATTGCCTTTAAATAAGGGTAAAATCAAAACTATTGCTGTAATCGGGCCGCATGCCGACTCAGTTTTATTTGATTTTTACAGTGGTGTTACACCTTATGCCATCAGCATTGTACAAGGTTTGAAAAACAAATTGGGATCGAATGTAGAGATTAAATTTGTCCCAAATAATGAATACAATGCCGCAGTAAATGCAGCTAAATCAGCAGATTATGTGATAGTGGTAATTGGCAATGACCCTATGTGTGGAACAAAAAATTTAGGTGAAGCCTTTAACTTTGATAGCTCTACCAAAGAATGCAAAGAATGTGGCGAAGGAAGAGAAGGTCGTGACAGACAATC
>JAZKGO010000088.1:7754-10313 GCA_040385875.1 Bacteroidota bacterium | reverse complement strand
ACTTTCGGTTGCCTATTTTTCGATCGACTGGCACTCAATTTCCTGATGCCTTATGTGGCAAAAGATTTAAATTTGAACAATACTCAAATAGGACTTTTGGCGGGGGCTTTGTCCTTAGCTTGGGCATTTTCTAGTTTTTTCTCCACCGCTTGGGCCGAAACAAACAACAGGAAAAAACTAGTTTTCATTGCTGCTGTTTTTACTTTTTCCATCTGTTCATTTGGGTCTGGTTGGGCCATTTCATTTGCTACTTTATTGATAGCTAGACTTGTAATGGGTTTTGCAGAAGGGCCAGTGATACCTTTAGCACAAAATTTTGTGGAACGGGAATCATCACCCAACCGATTAGGAATCAATGCGGGTATATTACAAGGCGTTGGTTCTGCTCTTTTTGGATCCATTTTGGCACCAGTACTTTTAGTGCAAATAGCCGAAAACATAGGTTGGAGAAATGCCTTTTTTGTGGCCGGTGCACCTGGATTAATTTTAGGTTTATTAGCTTGGAAATTTATCAAAAAATCAACTGCAGAAAGCAGCCCAACCACGAAGAAATCTGCCTTAAATATCAGAGAACTTTTACAATATAACAATGTAAAATGGGGAATTGGAGCAGCTTGTTGCGTGTTTGGTTGGTGGTTTGCTACTTTGCCTTTTATTTCGAACTATTTTGTAAATGTACAAGGAATGTCGGCAGATGATATGGGTAAAACAATGGGACTTTTGGGTGTTTCAGGGTTGGTTTCTTCCATAATTGTACCGGGTCTTTCTGATAAAATTGGTCGCAAAAAAGTACTTTTGATTTTTATGACCATTGGCATATTTTACCCCTTTGCTGTCTATTTTTTGGTGGGCTCAGCCTTACATTTACCTGCTATGTTTCTCACCTATTTTATGATGGGTACCATTCCGTTGGTAGCGGCGGTGATTCCATCTGAAGCCGTACCTAACCATTTGAAAGCCAAAGCAATAGGCCTAATTACCGCTTTAGGGGAAATATTTGGGGGTGTGTTCGTACCAGCCGTGGCAGGTATTTTATCTGATAAACTTGACCCTTCTGCCTTCCTTTGGGTTTCGGCGGTGCTAGCTTTTGTTGGGCTTTTCTTTATTTCAAAATTTGAAAGTCCGATTTCTAAAGTATAATCTATTTATAAAAAAAAGCTGATCGATAAATTTTTTGAAATTAGAGCTGCTGATGCATCAAAATAAATCTTAAAATTCTATTCCGAATTGTTCGACTAATACGAAGAACCGAACCTTTCAGTTTTAATTTGTTTTTCAAAAGCTAAACCCAAAGTGCTTTTGAGATAGGTGATAATAACCAATTTTATAATTGGGGCAGGATAAAATTTGATTCAGAAAATCCTATATTTACATTCTTTTTTATCTGGATTCAAAAAAAATGTTATCACAATTAAATAGTACCATCAATTTAGCCTCAGAGGCTTTTAAAGAATACAGTCAATTTTCTAGCAAACAAAAAGCAGTTTTTTTAAGGGCAATTGCTACTGAAATTGAAGCCCTAGGTAATGAGTTGATTCAAACAACCATGGCCGAAACCAATTTGCCAGAAGCGAGGCTTTTGGGTGAGCGTGGACGTACCTGTGGCCAGTTGCGAATGTTTGCTGATTTAGTAGAGGAAGGCTCATGGGTGGAGGCTAGAATTGACAATGCAATGCCCGATAGGCAGCCGCTTCCAAGAGTCGATATTCGTAAAATGTTGCAACCAATAGGTCCAGTGGCCGTTTTTGCTGCCAGTAATTTCCCATTTGCATTTTCAACGGCTGGTGGCGACACCGCTTCAGCTTTGGCTGCTGGCTGTCCAGTGGTGATGAAAGGCCATTCAGGCCATATCAAAACTTCCGAAATGGTAACCACAGCTATTTTGAAGGCTGCTGAATCAACGGGGATGCCAAAAGGTGTATTTGCCATGGTACTTGGACCTGGAGCGGAAGTGGGCAAAGCTTTGGTAGAGCACCCAGTCATAAAAGCTGTCGGATTCACTGGTTCGTTTGGGGGTGGAATGGCCTTATTTCATTTGGCCAATGCCCGAAAAGAACCAATACCAGTTTTCTCAGAAATGGGGAGTATCAATCCTGTTGTTTTGATGCCAGAAAAATTGCAAAATGAGGCAGAAGCCGTTGCTAAATTATATGCAAGTTCTATCACTCAAGGGGTAGGTCAATTTTGTACAAACCCAGGCTTAATTTTAGGAGTTGAAAATAGTGATTTGAGTAATTTTATCCATATTTTAGCTTCGGAAATTGAGAAAATTGCACCAGCCTCTATGCTCAATACAGGTATTTATACCAATTATGTGAAAATGCGTGACCAGGCTGTGGCACAACAATTGGTTGATACTGAGGCGGTTTCGACATTGCCACTTACTGGGGAAATTCAAGGTGTACCTACAGTGGCGTCAGTATCAGGAGATGTTTTTCTGGAAAATCCTACTTTGCATCAGGAAGTATTTGGTCCTTATTCATTGGTAGTGAAGTGTAAAAATATTGCTCAGCTCGAAGCAATAATAGCTCATTTGGAAGGTCAACTTACGGCTACATT
>JAZKGO010000088.1:0-7654 GCA_040385875.1 Bacteroidota bacterium | reverse complement strand
ATGGGGGAATTTCGACTAAAGAGTAAATCTTTTTATTAAGAAATTAGAATCTCTGTGTACTCAGTGCCTCCGTGCGAAAAATACTTAATCTCAAAAATCCAAACCTAAAAAACAATGGAAATATCAAGAAGAAATTTAATCAAATCGGCTTCAATCACAGGTCTGGGAATGGCTATTCCTGAAGAAATAATTAAACCCAAAAAGAAGCATAATTTTACCTTTAGTCTGAATACTAGCACCATACGTGAGCAAAATTTAGGCTTGATTGGTGAGATGGAAGTGGCAGCTAAAGCAGGGTATGATGCCATTGAGATATGGATGAATACTCTGCAAAAATATGTAGATGCGGGCGGTAGTCTGAAAGATGTACGAAAGCGAGCAGCTGATTTAAATCTTAAAATAGAAGATGCTATTGGTTTTGCCAAATGGATAGTGGATGACCCTGCTGAGCGTGCAAAAGCTTTGGAACAGAATAAAAAGGAAATGGGTATGTTGGCTGAAATAGGATGCCCTAGAATAGCTGCACCCCCTTTTGGTGCCACCAACATTGCCAAAATTGACCTCAGTGCAGTGGCTGAACGATACGCTAGATTATTGGAAGTAGGTGATCAAGCAGGAGTAATTCCTCAACTCGAAATGTGGGGCTTTTCAACGAACCTACACCTTTTGGGCGAGGCCATGTTTGTAGCTGCTGAAAGTGGCCATCCTAATGCGATTGTACTTTCAGATATTTATCATTTGCATAAAGGAGGTTCTAGTTTCAATAGCCTCAAAATGCTCAATGGCAAAGGCATGCAGATGTTCCATGTGAACGATTACCCGAAAGAGCCCCCCCGTGAAAAAATTGTGGACAGCGATCGCATATTTCCAGGTGATGGAGTGGCGCCACTTGCTCAAGTATATAGAGAATTAAATTCTAAAAACGTGCCTATTGTATTATCGTTGGAGCTTTTCAATAAAGACTATTGGAAAATGGATGCGTTACTAGCCGCCAAAACAGGTTTGGAAAAAATGAAAGCTACAGTGAATGCAGCTCTGAATATTTAATTTTTTTTGAAATGCTTTTTAAGAACTTAAGACCCTTGACGAGGTAAATTGGATTAAAATATTTTAAATTTAAAAATTTCCTATCGGGGAAGGGTATATGAATAAAGTTGCATTAATCACAGGCGGCAGCCGTGGGATTGGTTATGGAATTGCTGAATCTCTGGCTAAGGCAGGATTCGATTTGGCCATCAATGGGCAACGTACTGAAAATGAAGTAGTTGAAGTGCTTGAGGCTTTAAGAAAATTTGGGGTGAAAGTGATTTACTGCCAAGGCGACATCTCCAGCAAAGTGGAAAGAGAATCAATTATTTCGAAAATTAGAACAGAGTTTGGTCGGCTCAATATTTTGGTTAACAATGCTGGAATTGCCCCAGTGGAACGTAATGATATTCTGAATACCACTGAGCAAAGCTATGACAGGGTGATGGATACCAACCTGAAAGGGACCTATTTTCTTACCCAATTCGTTGCCAATTGGATGGTTACCCAAAAGACAGAAAGTGCTGACTATCAAGGAGCTATTATTAATATTTCTTCTATTTCAGCTACCATTGCTTCTGTAAATCGGGGCGAATATTGTCTATCAAAGGCGGGTATGAGTATGATTACCCAACTTTTTGCAGTTCGGCTCGGAGAATTTGATATTCCAGTTTATGAGGTAAGGCCAGGGGTTATCCACTCAGATATGACAGCCGCTGTTACTGAAAAATACAATCAATTAATTGCTAATGGTCTTACTATTCAAAAACGCTGGGGGCAACCCGATGATGTAGGGAAAGTAGTGGCCTCAATTGCAGCTGGAGGATTCCAATATTCCACAGGTCAGGTTTTTATGGTGGATGGTGGTTTAACACTAGGCCGTTTATAATACTCTCCTTTTTTATAGGATAATATTATTTATAATGGCTAAAATTGACATTTTAGGAGCATCTCGAAAGGCTAAAGAGCGAATCAAATTATATCAAAAAATCCACCCCTTCATTTTTTTTCAGAACTAAAACCTACAAAAATCCGTTACGATTTTATGCATTTAGAAAAATTTGAATTAGAGCAAACGGGTGGTTTTTCACCCCTTTTTTTGGATTATATTTCCCAAAAACCTTCCATCCAACCCTTTTATAGTCAATTTCCAGATTTAGAAGGATTTGCTAATAGTTTGAAATCTCGAAAATTTGAACCCGATAAAAGGCAAAATCTGGTTACAGCTATGCAAAAACAATATGCAGGAATAAGTAATTCTCCGGATTTTTCAATGCTTTTGAATGATCGATGTTTTACAGTCACAACGGGGCATCAACTCAATATTTTCACCGGACCACTTTATGTAATTTACAAAATCGTTTCTACGATTAATCTCGCCAAAAATCTTAAAAAACAGTTTCCAGATTACCAATTTGTACCTGTTTATTGGATGGCCACAGAGGATCATGATTTTGCGGAAATCAACCATTTCAATCTCTTTAATAAAACCTATACTTGGCAAACAGATCAAAAAGGAGCTGTCGGTCAAATGCAATGCGCTGAAATTGACGTGATTCTATCAGAAATACCTGAGAAAATTGCTCTATTTGAAGAAGCCTATCGCAACGCTACCTCCCTCACACATGCGGTGCGCACCTATATGCATGAGCTTTTTGGTGAGAAAGGCCTCATTTGCGTGGATGGTGATGATGTAATACTCAAAAGTGAATTTAAGTCTATAATTCAGTCTGAGCTAACTGAGCGTAAGACTGCTGAATTGGTAGAAAATGATTCAGAAAATTTAGAGAAGTTAGGTTATAAAACACAAGTGAAAGGCAGGGAAATCAATCTGTTTTATTTGGAAAAAGGATTAAGGGAAAGAATCGTTTTTGAAAATGGCTCTTATCATGTTTTAAATAGTGATCTTAACTTTTCAGAAAAGGAAATTCTGGATTTGGTAGAGTCAAATCCAGAAAAATTTAGCCCAAATGTGATTTTAAGGCCTGTTTATCAAGAAGTTATCTTGCCAAATATTGCCTATTTAGGAGGGCCAGCCGAAGTGGTTTATTGGCTGCAACTGAAAGGCGCCTTTGATCAATTTGATGTACAGTTTCCAATCGTAATGCCACGAAACTTTGCCCTCTATATCAATGGAGCAACCAAAAAACGAATGGATAAATTGGGTATGGCCACAGCAGACCTTTGGCATGATGAGCATGATTTGAAGAGAAATTATATTGCCAAAAATTCCGAAAATCAATTTGAAATTACTAATGAAATTACCCAAATAGGAGAGAAGTTTGATAAAATATTGGCAAAGGCATTGCCCATTGATAAAACATTAGAAGGAGTAGTTTTAGCAGAAAAACAAAAGGCAATTAATGCCATTGAATCATTAGAAAAGCGTATCAAAAAAGCCGAAGAGCGCACTTTTGAAACGGCCATCAATCAATTAATTGGGGTTAAAAATAAGCTTTTCCCCAATGGAAGCCCGCAAGAACGCAGTGATAATTTCCTCAATTTTTACCTCAACAACCCAGAGTTTATTAACCAGCTGATTGAAAGTTTTGACCCGCTAGATTTTAGATTTAATGTGTTGGTGGAGGAATAATAATACTAGTTTTTACTCAATCTATTGAGTTATTTTACTCAATCTATCTAGTTATTTTACTCAATTAAATTTGTTAATTAATTAATTTATAGTATATTTGTATAAATATTGTTAAATATTTATACGATGTATATTAAAAATGAACTCTCAATTTTGCAAGAAAGAATTGCAGATTCCAGAAAATTCATTCAGGTAATAATGGGGCCACGCCAAATTGGCAAAACCACCTTAGTAAAACAATTTCTTTCTGAAACTACCACACCTTCCTTTTTTATTTCAGCAGATGGAGTGCCTTCAGCCAGCGAAACATGGATAAGCCAGCAATGGGAAACGGCCCGATTTCAATTAAGTAACTCTGGTTCTAGTGAACTTTTTTTGGTAATCGACGAAATACAAAAAATTGAAGGCTGGTCAGATTTGATAAAAAAAGAATGGGATAAGGATAGTTTCAACGGCATAAATATTAAATTGATTTTATTAGGATCGGCTCGGCTTTTAATACAAAATGGCCTTAGCGAATCATTGGCGGGAAGGTTTGAAATCATTCAAATGACTCATTGGTCGTATACTGAAATGCAGGAAGCTTTCGACTTTACAGTTGAAGAATTTGTTTATTTCGGAGGTTATCCTGGAGCAGCTTCTTTAATCAAAAATGAAAAAAGGTGGAGGGAGTATATAAAAGATAGCTTAATAGAAACTACTTTATCGAAGGATATTTTAATGATGAGCAGAGTAGATAAGCCAATGCTACTCAGGCGTTTATTTGAATTGGGTTGTAGCTATTCGGGTCAAATACTTTCAGTAACTAAAATTTTGGGTCAGCTTCAAGATGCAGGAAATACAACAACCCTGTCTCATTATTTAGCGTTGTTGGACTCGGCCGGCTTACTAACTGGCCTTGATAAATATGCACCTGACACAGCAAGACAGCGAGCATCAATACCAAAGTGGCAAGTTCAAAATAGTTCATTTTCAACCGTTTACAATGATTATTCGTTTAAGGAAGCACAAAAGACGCCCGATATTTGGGGTAGATATGTCGAAACAGCAATTGGCACGCATTTGATAAGCGCTCAAAAATTGTACGGAGTTGAAGTATTTTACTGGCGTGAGGGAAACGATGAGATTGATTTTGTATTAAAAAACAATCAAATTGTTGTGGGTATTGAAGTAAAAAGTGGCCGAAATCAAAGCGCAAAAGGTGTTGACGTATTTGCAAAAAAAATTAGAAATAATAAAATATTATTAGTGGGGAACAGTGGAATTCCGTGGCAAGATTTTTTAAAAGCAGATGTTAGGAAATTGTTTTAGTAACTTACAATTATTCAACTTTATTTTCAGCTATAACAGGTTTTTTAGTCATTGATCCTCTAGCGGCCAAATAAGCCAAAAAGCAAAGAACTGAACCCATCAAAAAAGCCGCTCCTGGAAAATGAATTGGGCTTGATTTTGCAGTAAAGTAAGAAAAGAGATTTGAAGCTAAAAGTGGGCCCAAGATAGTTGTAATGCTTTGTAAGCTAGTGAGCCCACCTTGTAATTCACCTTGATTGGAAGGTCCAACTTGCTGACTGATAAGGCTTTGTATTGATGGTCCAGCAATCCCCCCCAAGCCAAATGGTATCATAAAAGCATACATCATCCAACCTTGATTAGCTAATGAAAACAGAAAAAAACCGATGGTGTATAAAAATAGACCTATTACAACCGACCGCTGATCTCCTAAAATTGGCTGTGTTTTTCGAGTCAAAAAACCTTGAACAAAAGCAATCATTAAACCGACAAAAGCCAAAGAATAACCCACTTGGTCTGGTGTCCAATTGAATTCTTTCATGGTAAAAAAAGTCCAAGTAGAAGGATGGACCTGCCCTCCTAAGGTCACACAAAAATAGGCGATTAGCAAACCTAAAATGGGCGGGTATTTGCCCAAGTTTTTCAAAGTGCCGATTGGATTAGCTCGCTTCCAGTCAAACTCTCGGCGGTTTTCTTTAACCAATGATTCGGGCAAAATAAAATAACCGTACAACCAATTGGCCAAGGTTAGCACTGCAGCAGCAAAAAAGGGAACTCGTGTGCCAAAAGTAGCCAGCATACCGCCAATTGCGGGCCCCACAATGAATCCAAGGCCAAATGCAGCTCCAATCATTCCAAAGTTTTTCGCACGATCTTCAGGTTTACTGATATCAGCAATGTAGGCTGAGGCTGTAGTAAAGCTAGCTCCAGTAATACCAGCGATAATTCTACCTACAAAAAGCCAAGCTAATGTGGGTGCAAAACCTAATAAAATATAATCCAAGCCAAAGCCAAAAAGTGAAAAAAGCAGTACTGGTCGTCGTCCATATTTATCTGATAATCCGCCCATTATGGGGGAAAATGCAAATTGCATCACCGCATAACTGGCCATCAAAAGCCCAGAATATCTACTGGCAAGGCTCAAATCGCCGCCTGCGAATTCTTTTAATAATGCTGGTAAAATGGGGATAATCAACCCGATGCCTAAAACATCGATTACTAATGTGATGAAAATAAAGATTATTCCAGGGTTTCTTTTCGTTGTCAATGTATTTTTTCTAACTTTAATATTCTTGCAATTTAACCCTATTTTGCCAATAAATCACCCATAAAAGCCTGTTTTAGTACCTTTTCAGCTAATTTATTCTGTGGGGTAAAAGTATCTTTATGTCTCGGATTTTTTTCCAAAAAGGGAAACCATTTCCAAACAAAAGCCCCAGCAAACCAAGGTTCTGGCCATATTTTGTTGAAAAAGGCCTTATAGCTATTGGCTTGAGCCAGCTCATTATCAGGCATTGAAAAATCTGTTTCCCAGGGTTTTTCAGCGGTAAAATCACAAGAACGATACCCAAACTCAGTAAAAAGTATTGGTTTTTGATGTTTACTTGCAAAATTTGAAATTGCTTTTTTATGAGAATCCCAGCCTTTTTCTAGTTGTAAAATTGTAGGGGTTTTTTCATCAGAAAGGGGGAAATATCCATCAATCCCAATAAAATCTAATTGATTCCAAAAGGGCACTTTTTTGTAGGAATCCCAGTTTTCGGCATAAGTGAGTTGCCCTTTATAAATTTTCCGAATTTCTCTAATTAATCCATTCCAAAATTCAGGTCTTTCCTCAATTGAATTTTCCATTTCGGTAGCCATGCAAAACATTTCAACATGTTCATTTTCAGCTAATTGAGCAAATTCCAAAATATAGTTTTGATACCCATTTTCAAATGTTTTCCAATCGACATCTGATTTAAAATCCAAATGGCCAGTGAAGCCACCACGTCCTATCCACATATGAGGCTTAAGCATTATTTTCACCTTTTTTTCACGAGCCAATCTTATACATTCCCGAATACCTGCTGGTGTTTCGCCCCACCAAATATGATTGCGTTTGGTAGTATCTTTTTCAGAAATGTACTGAAAATCTGGTGAATCGCCTCGAACGAAACCATAAGGCATTAACGAAACCCAATTTGCTCCGATACTAGTAATGGGTTGAATATGAGAGGAATCTATTGACAAATGAGGCGCAACATATGAAAGGCCTTTTGCTTTTTCACCTTTAAAAATATAAGATTTTCTAGGTTTGTCGTTCGACTCACAGGAGAATAAACTTAATAGGTTAAATAGTAAAAAAAGCAGGTTTGTTTTCATTTTATTGTTGTTAAAAGGAAGGCGTGGCTTTGATCGAAGCCTCCCTTAAAATTACAGGCCAGCCTTAAAACCCTTTAAAACATCATGTTCTGGCAAGACTTTATAATACGGATCGAGAGGATAACAGCCTGATATCAAGCCATTTCTGGGAGCAGTTGTGCAATCAGAAAAAGTCCGGCAAATCAATTTACGAGTCATCGGGCGATTATTCAAAATATCGTCAGGCATTTCTGGATACGAAAGCACCATTCTTCCAAAACCCACCATATCTGCTTTTCTTTTTCTCAGCACGTTTTGAGCCACGTTGGGCAGCCATTCTTGCAAATAAGAGTAGGCCGAACCGATAATTACCATTTCAGGAAAAGAGGACTTAAGTTCCTC
>JAZKGO010000087.1:0-3189 GCA_040385875.1 Bacteroidota bacterium | reverse complement strand
CCACAATCAGTGTTTGTGACAGTTATACTTGGGCTATAAATGGAACTTCTTATACCGAATCAGGCGAATATTCGGTGGCAAATGGTTGCCATACCGAAATCCTCAAATTAACCATCACACCATCGACTAGTAATACCACCACAATCAGTGTTTGCAACAGTTATACCTGGGCGGTAAATGGAAATACCTACACTGCTTCTGGGGAATATTCGGTGGTCAATGGTTGTCATACCGAAATCCTGAAACTGACTATTACACCTGCTTTAATCTGGTATTTGGATGCTGATGCTGATGGATATTATTCAGGTACACCTCTCACCCAATGCACCTCACCTGGGATAGGATATCGAAGTACAGGTATTCTTGGCGGGGGAGATTGTAACGATGCTATTGGCACTATAAACCCTACTGCAATTGAAATTTGTGATGGATTGGACAACAACTGTAATGGTACCATTGATGAGGGCTTCCCAATAGTCACTTACTACCGTGATGCGGATGGAGATGGTTTTGGAAATGCAGCCATCACAACCACCGCTAAATGTGGTGCTCCTGCTGGTTATGTAACCAATAGTACCGACTGCAATGATTCGGATGCGGCCGTTAATACACCAAAAACCTATTACACAGATGCAGATAAAGATGGCTATGGTTCAGCATTAGGCAAAACAATCGTGATTTGTTCTTCTATTGCTCCGACGGGTTATAGTGCCAACAATACTGACTGCAACGATAAAGCTGAAACAATCCATCCAAATGCAATTGAAATATGTGACGGATTCGACAACAATTGTAATGGGATAATTGATGAAAGTTGTTCTTTTGTAACCATTTCAGTAAACGACCCATCAATTCAGGAAGGGAATAATGGTAAAAAGAACCTAGACTTTGTAGTGAGTCTTTCACAGGCGTCACTCGCAACCATTAAAGTGAATTTTACAACGACTGATGGAACTGCAAATTCAAGTTCTGATTATGGTTCAAAATTGGGTACTTTAAGCTTTAAGCCGGGTACAACAACGCTGATCATAAGTATACAGATTTCGGGTGATAAACTTTATGAAGCCAACGAAATTTTTAATGTGATTTTGAGTAATCCACAATCAGCGATAATCAATAAATCGACTGGTATTGGTACAATTCTTAATGATGATGCAGCTCCAACGAGACTAAGCGCAACTAATGAGGAGGATTATGTTTCCAAATCTGTACAAATTGCTCCTAATCCAGCCATGCATTTTGTAAATTTAAAACTCAATCATTTTGCTGAGGGAGAAGCTCAATTTGAGATAATCAACAGCATCGGAAAGGTACTATTATCGGAGTATAGAATTTTACAAAAAGGAGAAAATAATGTTCAGTTGGATATTCAAAAACTGAATTCCGGCATCCATTATATCCAAATCAGAGATGCTGATAAGAAAACCATAGTTGTAAAAATGATGAAATATTAACATTCTAAAAAACGAAAACGGCCTCACAAAAATGAGGCCGTTTTTTTTAAATTATTAGACCACTAACTGTCTGTCTATTTTTTTCTAGTTTTCAAATCTAATCACTTTGATTGAACCGTCGGCATTACTATTTCATTTACTATAGCTTTATAAAATTGTTCTCTTTTTGCTCTCCATAACCAGTTGATTTACCACTCAATAAAAAAAATCATTGAGAATATGAAATGAGGATAAATATGTCTAAATTGATCAAATAAAGTATGATTCAACTTCTAAACAAAATCAAATAAACCGTTTAAATACAAGAACTTAGTCTCTTACTAATACACCCTCTAACTGACGAAAATATAGCTATCAAATTCTAATGCAGGACCTTTCCCCTAAACTTCAAAATAGATGCCAATCACTTGATTTTTTGCATGGCATCGCTTTGCTAGGCACTTTATATACGCATGAAACAGTGAGTGCAAAATTGATTTTAATTTCATGATTCAAAAAACTAAGCATCTTTTAGCTCTCTTAAAAAAATCGCTTTTATGGAAAAAACAATAGCATCCAATAATTGTAAATCAAAATTCCAAACCATAGCACAAACTAGCGCTTTTTTTAGCTTAATTCTAATTTTATTTCTCATCACTTCCTGCTCAAAAAAATATTATTCCGAACAAGATTTTTACAAAACAAAAAAGATAGATGCCCATATACATATTCGCAATGCCAATGACACCATCGCCAATTTGGCAAAAGCTGACAATTTTCTATTGATTAATGGGAATGTAAACCATACTGATTCAACCCTTCAGCTACAGAAAAAATTTACCAAATATCAGGTGGAAGCTCATCCAGAGCAAGTTTTGTGTGTCGATGCCTTTAGTATGAAAAATTGGGACTCCCCCAACTGGGCTCAAGAAACAATTTTGATGCTCAAAGAATCATTTGCCAAAGGCGCATTGGGTATAAAAATTTGGAAAAATATTGGCATGTCCGAAAAAGATAAAAATGGGCAGCTAATTATGATTGATAATCCAAAGTTTGACTCAGTTATTCAATATGTGATCGACCAAAACAAAACAGTAATGGGGCATTTGGGTGAACCCCGAAATTGCTGGCTGCCTTTGGAACAAATGACTGTGAATAATGATAGGAATTATTTCAAAGCATACCCTCGTTTCCATATGTATTTGCACCCAGAAATGCCCAGCTATGAAACCCAGATCAATGCTCGTGACCGCTTTTTGGCCCGCCACCCCGCCATGCGATTTGTGGGAGCACATTTGGGTAGTTTGGAATATGAAGTGGATTCTTTGGCAAAAAGATTAGACCACTTCCCCAATATGGCAGTAGATATTGCCGAAAGATTGGGGCATTTACAAGTTCAATCTCAAAAAAATCTGGAGAAAATTCGAAATTTTATCCTCAAATATCAGGATAGAATTATTTATGGCTCCGATTTGGTGCTTTGGAATACCGGTAATTCACAACAAGCCAAAGTACGGTTTCACAACCGCTGGCTTGAAGAATGGAAATATTTAACTACTGACCAAAAAATGACAGTTGAACAGGTGAACGGCGAATTTCTGGGATTGAAATTGCCGAAAAAAGTAATTGACAAAATCTATTATAAGAATGCTGTTAAATGGTTTGGGATGGAGAAAATGCTTTAACCTAAGTCAATTGAAAAAAATGGTATTACAGGATTTAGAGTGAAAAATAGATTTCTCCTCAGGCTACGCCG
>JAZKGO010000086.1:27139-43807 GCA_040385875.1 Bacteroidota bacterium | reverse complement strand
TTGGGCATTGAAAGTAGAAGATTGGCAGCCACAAAACAAATATGGCACTTTGGGTGCAGCTGGAGCCGAAACATCAAAATCTATCATAGCGCTGAATTTGAACGCATTACAAGCTTGGCCAGATATTGCAGAACTGAAAAATGCCTCAGGTGTGGGCACCTATACTTATACGCTCAACCTCCCAAGCAATTGGAACAGTACAACCAATGGTGCTTCACTTAGTCTGGGGCAGGTGGTGGATGCATTTACCCTGAAAATAAATGGCCAGATCGTTCCAATAGACCAGCTATCTGCCAAAGCTGATTTAGGAAATACATTGAAAGCAGGTTCAAATAAAATTGAAGTACAGGTATCAACCACCTTAAATAACCGACTGTTTACCCTCAGTAAAGCGGTTACCGACAGGGGCATCATCCAAGAATACGGATTAGTGGGCCCTGTCATTTTTCAACCCTATCAAAAAGTGGTTATTTGGGGAAAATAGTAATTCAATCATTCTCATTTAAGGTGGGCATCGCTTGAAGCGATGCCCACCTTTTTGTAATAACAACATTTTGGTAGGAAGACCAGTCAATGAGCGCAAGCTGCCAAAAAAAGATTTACGGAGGATAGAACCAAAGAATAAAGCAAAAGCAAAAATGATAGAAAGAGAATTACCACAATTTATTGCTGCAATCTCATAGTGTTGGCAGCCTAGCTATGGCTTGGCTTGGGTTCAAATCAACCCAGTCGGAGAATCCAATGAATGAAACTTGAATTTTTTTAATAATTTTCGCAACTGCATCATAATAAGTGTAATTTTAATTTTAAAATGATCGACATATGCAAAATTTCAGTTCTCGCCGTGAATGGCTCAAAAAAAGCAGCCTAATTGGCTTATCAAGCCTTGCAGCTACTAATTCTACATTGGCATTTTCTGACAAAATCAGAATTTTTGGTGACGATATGATCCATTTAGATAAAAATGAAAATCCATTTGGTGTGGCTCCAATGGCCATGAAGGCACTTCAAGACTCCCTTAATATGGGGAATCGCTATTTAGTGACTGTTGCCAAAGAAAAACTGTTACTTAAATTGGCTTCAAGGGAAAATTTAAGTCCGTCTAACTTTCTTACTACTTCCGGCTCTGTTGAAGTATTGGGTCTGACCAGTATTTATGTTTCACGAAATCAAGGAAGTGTAATTTGTCCCTATCCTACCTTTGCCACTTTACCAAACAACTGCCAAAGATTGGGCATGGAATTGATCAATGTGCCAATAACAGGCAGTAAAATCGTGGATTTGGAGGCTATGAAAGCAAAAATAAAAGAAGACACTCGCTTGGTTTATTTATGCAATCCAAATAATCCGACAGGGACGATATTGGATATAAAAGTGCTTCGTGATTTTGTAGAAGAGATCAGTAAAAAAACTATGGTAATGGTGGATGAGGCCTATTTTGAATTTCTAAACCAATCGGTATCTGATTTAGTGAAAACTAATAAAAATGTATTGGTAAGCCGTACTTTTTCAAAAGTTTATGGCTTTGCCGGATTACGAGTGGGCTATCTCATTGGACATACCGATACAATTAAAGACATGGCCAAATTTCAAGCAGCAAGTACCATGGGCATTTCAAATATTGTTGTGAATGCTGCCATTGCAGCACTTGATGACACATCGTTTTTAGAAATGTATCTGAAGAAGAATAGGGAAACTGCTGATTTTACCTACAAAGCGCTTCATGAAATGGGAATTGAGGCTGTTCAAACCCAGGCTAATTTTATGATGTTTCCAATTGACAATTATAAAGGTAAATTTGCTGGGGATATCGCTTCCAAAAAAATTATGCTGCGTGATGATTTCAAAGAACTAAATGGAAATAAGTGGGGGCGTGTGAGTGTTGGCACAATGGACGAGATGAAAGCTTTTATTGCTGCAATGAAGCAGATTTGGTGAGGAAAAATGATAAATAATAAGGGATTTATTTGATTAGGGTTCAAACCTTGTAGTTTGATTGGCCGAAATGGCCAACCAAGGCTTAAAATACTTTCAATCGGCAGTGACCCGGGCAGACGTAATGCTAATTCCCAACCTACATAATGCCCTGTTCGTTAGCAACAAATAAAAGAATAACCTAAAGCACAGAAATCAGGATGTTGAATAAACTTGAGCAATATTATTATGAAGCAAAGGAAAATAAATGGTATCGCTACTTTGCCGTTTTTTGCCGTTTGACTTTGGCTGTTGCATGGGTAATTTCAGGATCTGTGAAAATTTTAGGGGAGCGCTTTGCTGCGGGCTTATCCCATAATCATCCATTGGGACAATATTTTGATGCTTTACTTAATACAGGCTACTATTATACATTTATTGGAGTGGGACAAGTAATTGTTGCTATCCTATTGCTCATTCCAAGAACTGCAATTATTGGTGCGATTAGCAGTTTCCCTATTATCCTTAATATTTGTGTACTCACCTATTCCGTTCGGTTTGAAGGCACTCGGGCAGCAACATTTATGCTATTGGCTAATATATTTTTACTTTGTTGGTACTATGATCGCCTAAAATCTATTCTACCATTCAAACAAGTTAAAACGGATGCGAACTTGACCAAAGAAAAACCCTTAAATCACAAATTTCCATTTTTGTTTTTTGGAGGGGTAGTGGCAACTCTTGCAGCGGTTGTATTTTTAAACAACATCATGTATGACATAAGACCGGGCAATGCCCCAGAGGAATGCTGGAATGGCTGTCCTGGCAATAGCAATCCAAAAGCCTGTGAAGCATTTTGTGATTGTATTCATAACAAGGGCAAACCGCTTGGCAAATGTTTAGAAGAGTACGAGAAGGTAACAGAAAGCGATAAAAAGGATAGTTTGAGGACGACGATCGGCAAATAAAATACAGCTAATCCCTCGCCTTCGTTTGTATTCTCACAAATGATAAACTCAGCGATTGAAATTAGAGTAAATGATTGTAAAAACACAAACATCGATGGCGCAATTACTAAATTGCAAAAAATAAAAATTAAGTACTCTATATGAATAGTAATACAATTGTTGAAATTCGTGAGGTTAAGCTTCCTGAGGATATTGATTTTGTCAGACAATTATGGGTGGATTATCTTACTTGGGGAAATGACAATATGCAAATGCTTTATGGCGTACATCCACATAATCCGACTGAACAAGTTGAGCAAGACATTAAAATGATTGACAAATTTTTACCCCCAAATGGTCGATTAATGCTTGCTTTCATAGGTAACAGTGCTTGTGGAATAGGTTGTCTAAAAAGTATTAATAAAGAAATTGGGGAAGTGAAACGAATGTATGTGAACCCCTCTTTCAGAAAGATTGGTGCAGGACGAGCCATACTTCAATCCTTGATAAATGCAGCAAGGGAAACAGGCTATCAAAAAGTACGATTAGATAGTCCAAAATTTATGGAAGCGGCTCATTCTCTTTACCGAAGTTTCGGGTTCAAAGATATCCCAGTTTATCCTGAGGTTGAAATCCCGGAAGAATTTAGACAGTATTTATTGTTTATGGAATTAGATTTATCATAAACGAATTCTTTAGCTCAGAAAAAGGAAACTCCTTCCAAATTTTGTTTTACAGATAAAGGAATCTTGATCTTTAAAAATTCAACTACCGAAGGTAAGATATCCACCACAGCTAGTCCATTTTCAAATCGAGCTTTTTTTGGTTTTTTGTTGGTAGCAATCCATGTTTCACGCTCTCGATCTGACTGACCACCGTGGTTTTTGCCCGTTTTAGCATCACGGCCATGGTCAGTTGTGACGATTATCAACCAATTTTCTTTGAAATTTTTCTCACGGTATTTTATAGCACTATATATTTTACCAATCAGTTTGTCAACATTTTCGATAGCATCATAAAATTCGGGGCTATCGCCATATTTATGTCCCATATCATCCGTATATTCTAGATAAACCCAGGATAAATCAGGTGATTTTTCTTTGATCGTTTCAACCGTTCTTTCGGTAACGACGCTATCAATTTGTTTGATATAATGCACTTTTGATTGATGTGGAAAACGCAGGGTATCCAGCTCATAGCCGTCAAACTTATAATCGAGCATCAGTTGGTTCGTTGCGGCCAAGCCCTCCCCTAGTAGCTTGGTGCGATTGTCCTGCCAAGTGGAGAAAATCCCTAGTTTCAAAAATGGTTTGGAATCTCTAGCCAATTTGAAAAACGTCGGATAAGTATAATTGGGAGCCTCGATTCCATTTCCCCAAACATTGTGTTTATTGGCCCAGGTGCCTGTAAGCATAGAATTGTATCCAACTGCTGAAATGGTAGGGGACTCTGTTTTACCCCCCTTTTCACCCCCAACATAAGCCTTGCCAAATGCCCCTTTAGTAGAAATTTCGTTCAAATTCGGTGTTTTTACCTTTTGAAACACATCAAAAGGAATGCCGTCAACGAGAATTACTAGTACTTTCTTTTTTTGAGCAAAAATATTTAGCCCAAATAATAGAAACAGAAATAGAAAATTGAATAATTTGAACATCGATGACAATATTATTATTTTCAACAAAAATAGTCCTTTTTGTTCGTTAATTTAAAGACAGTTATACCCAACCGTAAGGGCTTATCATTATCAGCCCAACAGTTGGTAATAGGTAAGTAAGGGCTGATTATTATCAGCCCCAACATTATCTTTACATAAAGGACCTAAAAATTCTTAAAATAATGCTAACTTAACTCTAAAATTTTCGACCTATGAAACGTAGAACATTTGTTAAAAACTCGTCTCTAACCGCAGTGGGCATATCTGCCTTTGGGGCCATCAACTGGAATGGAAAAAGCTTCGAGGGGGATAGTGAGACCACCAGTGATATTTTAGGCCCGTTTTATCGCCCAGGCTCACCGATGAGAAGCAACCTAATACCTAAGGGATCAACTGCGGAGGTGATGCATTTAAGAGGAACTATCTTTAAAAAAGACGGAAAAACACCGCTTCCTAATGTACTCATCGAATCCTGGCAATGTGATGAGCATGAACAATACGACAATGCTTCGGATAATTATTTATATAGAGGGGCCGTAAAAACGGGCGCAGACGGCAAGTATGCATTTAAAACAATAATACCCGTACCTTATAAAGACGGTGACGAATGGAGGCCGGCCCATATTCACCTAAGAATTTCTAGTGGTAATCATCAAGATTTGATTACTCAAATATATTTTAAAGGGGATAGTCATATTAAAGACGATACTGCTGCCAGGTCTCCCCAATCTGTTAATCGCATTTTGGAAATAAAAAAGAATGCCGCCAATGAAAGCTTCGTAAAATTTGATGTGGTGATGGGCAAAAGTTTTCCTTTGAATGAGGCAGGTTATCAAAAAATCACTGGAATTTATAAATTAAAAAATGGCTTGGCTGAATTTTCCAAAGAAGATGACTTACTCTTTTTCAAATTAAATGGTCAATTTATGGAGGGGTTAGTCTATAAAGGAAACAATTCGTTTGAAGGAGGCCAAGGCTTTAATAAGGCGAAGTTCGAAATAATGCCCAATGGCGAAGTACAGACCAAGATTACACTTTGGGATCGATGGTCTGAAGACAATAAATTTTTGGAATTACATGAGGGGGTTAAAATTCTAAAATATGGTAATTAATATTTGCTTTATTGTATTTGGTTAATCGAAAAACAAGTTCTTATTTTTACTAATAATCAAAATTGGTAATTTTGCTTCCTGCACGAAATGTTTGGATACGCTAGGCTCAAATATTTTTGTAAGAAAAGGTTTGTCATAATGAGCTAAAATAAGCACATCTGGTTTGCTTGATTTGATAAACGTTTCTAAACCTTCAATTATACTTTTACCTTTTATATTTCTTATCGATAGAAATTTGTCCCCAGCTCCTATTTTGAGTGGCTCTACTTCCATTTCAAGGCCAGCATCGTCGTGTGTCTCATGATTTTTATTGATGTGTAAAACGTTACATTTGGCGTCAAAAAGCTGAATAAGATTCCATATTTTATGTTGGGTATTCAATTCATCTGCTTTAAAATCAGCGGCATACACAAATTGTTGCGGGAATTTAATGGGTGCCTCTTCAGGGATAATCCAAACTGGGCAATCCGAAATATTCATTACTTTTTGGGCAATGGTACCAATCCATCGATCAAATGCATCTGATATACCTTTGGTACCCATAATAATTAAGCTGGCTTTTTCTTTTTTAGAAATATCCACCACTTTTTCGGCAATAAAACCATAATCAATTCTCTGAGAAATTCTATCTGCTGGAATTTTAGAATAACCAACAAATTCATTTACAAACTGCTGCAACTGCACTTCGGCATCCAACTGATTTTGATGGATATATTGCTCCACCCCAGGCGGTAAATTATACTCAGAAACAATGGGAATGGCATAAATATGCAAAAAGGTAATATTAGCATTGAGTTGCTTAGCAACCATTGCCGCATATTTGGCGGCATGTTTTGCGCTTTTACTGAAGTCAATTGGCACTAAAATAGTTCTCATATCTTTTAGATTTATATTACTTCATTCTAAATTAAATAACTTAAAAAAACTCAGATTAGGCACCTCTCCACCCTGTCGTGCTGAGAGGGCATTTAAGTCCCCTTTCTCAGCAGGAGAAAGGGGATTTAGGGGAGTGAGGTTGAACAGGTTGAGTTTTCAAAGTTTAGATGACTTAATTTGCAGAGTATTACTACCCCACCACACAAATTATAATTACACTTTTTAGGTAATTAAATAGTGTTCAGCAAAAGCCAATACACATATCCACAAAATAATCAAGTTAGGAATAGTGCCATACTTGGCCTCTTTCCAATACTTAATGACTAAAACTTGAGAAATAACGGCTCCAAATATGCCATAAACCCACCAGTTGGTCGACTTGTAAGCGTACATCATAATTAGGAAAGCAAAAAAAGTGAAAGCAATTAAAAACCCCACCCCAAAAGCTTTGTTGATATCCACTTTTAATTGATTGATGGTGACCATATTAAATGATTTCATAAATGCCAATAAGTGGAAAAAGCCATGTAATGCAATAAAAATGATAAATAGAATTTCCATTGTTTGATTTGTTTAAAAAGCATTTATAATTGTATTAAACACTTTGTTTACATATATTTTGAAAGAAACTTATAAAATTCAGCTTTGAAATCTTTGAATTCATGGCCAGTATAATCCACTAAATCCAAAATTTTAGAATCAATCTCAAGCATTTTGGCATTGATGTACTTGGGGTTAGCTGAGGCATTGCCTAATATTTCTTGCTCCTTCAAATTGAGGTCATGTAGCAATTCATCATAATGATTTCTCATTATTAATAAGCGATTCTCAAAATGATCCACTTGAGCCAAAATGGTACTGGATGAATAATCAGTGGCGATTTCTTCTAACCTTTTTTTGAAAAATGGAATCTCAGATTTATAAAACTGAATCTCTCTGATCCAATCTTTGGTATAAACGTGCAAATGTGATAGGGTATCTTTCATTGAATTTTGTTTTGTAACTTGTTTATTATCAATATATTAAAACGCCAAAAGAATTAACTTATTTTCTGAAGGTCAACAATGGGAGATTGGCCTCTTGTACAAAATGCTTGGTGATACTGGTGTCAAACAGTCGATCCAATAGCGACTTATCATGTACACCTAATGCCAATACATCCGGTTTTATATGCTTAATATAGGTTTCCAAACCCTCCACTATATCCAATCTGTTCAATTGTTTAAAACTTACGTTTTCATTTTTGAATTCATCTGTCAAAAAGTCAACCATCGCCTCAATCTGATGGCCCACATTCAATTCCAAATTGTCGTGAATATGCACCACCTCACATTTAGAATTTAAGCCATTGGTAATTTTCAGGATTGTCTGGGTTGCAATCAGTTCATCTGCCTTAAAATCGGCCGCATACAATATTTCAGAAGGATAAGTGAGAGAAGCCTTTTCTGGTACAATCCAAACTGGGCATGGTGCCGATTTCATCACTTTTTGAGAGTTGGTTCCTAGCCATTTGTCTAGAATATTACTTGCTCCTTTGGTACCCATTACAATAAAATCAGCTTTAATATCAGCAGCTGTGTCCTTAATTTTATCCGCAATAAAGCCATATTCTACTCTGATAGATACCTTATCGGCCTCAATAGAATTATTCTTTAAAAATTCATTTTTGAAAGCTATTAAGTGATTTTCAGCTTTGAGTTTATTTTCTTCAAGAAAAGCCTCAATGTCATTAGGAAGCTGATATTCAGAAATCAGTGGTACTGAATACACATTTAAAAATACTATTTTGGTTTTGAGTTTTTGGGCCAACATGCCTGCATAGTTCGAAGCATGCACTGCGTTAGTGCTAAAGTCGGTCGGAAATAAAATAGTTTTCATCAAATTGTTTTTAAAGAGTCAATCACAATAATGTCGGTATTTTCAATTGTTATCTTGTTAAGAGTATAAAGACCTCCTTTGCTTTATTGTATACCATTAATTTGGATTCAAAATTGCTCGAAATTCTAAAATTAATTTATGAGTAAGAATGGTCAATTACCTGATATTTATCAGTTTTTGAATGAAGAGTCGTCATGATTAAACTTTCAAAAAGTGCCGACATTTGTTCGAGAATAAGAATTATATGACCGAAACAGAAACCCTGATAAGCTGTTATCACTGTGGCTTGGATTGCCCAAATGATGAAATCAAAATAGAGGAGAAGTATTTTTGTTGCGAGGGCTGTAAAACGGTCTATAGTATTTTGGATCAAAATAATTTGTGCAATTATTATGATCTTGAAAAAATGAATGGGAATAGCCCAGAATTGGCCGAATTTTCATTTTTAGATGTCGAAGATATTTCTTCCAAATTATTGAATTTTCAAAACGAAGAAATTTCGAAAGTTTCTTTTTATATCCCCTCCATTCATTGCAGCTCCTGTTTGTATTTACTGGAAAATATGTATCGCATCAATCAAGAAATCAAATACTCTCAAGTTGACTTTTTGAATAAAACTGTAAATATCACTTTTAATCATAACAAGCTATCAATAAGGCAATTGGCTGAGCTTTTAACGCAACTAGGTTACAAGCCACTGCTCTCTCCCGCTGATCATTCGAAGGCCAATAGAATCACCCAGGATCGAAAACTATTGACTAGATTGGGAGTTGCTGGCTTTTGTGCAGGCAATATTATGCTTTTCAGTTTTCCAGAATATTTTGGCTTAGAAGACTCAATTTATCAATCCCTTTTTGGGTATTTGAATATTGCATTGGCACTCCCTGTTGTGGTATACTCCGCTTCGGGCTATTTTGAATCGGTCTATAAAAGCTTGCAAAAAGGCTTCATTAATATCGATTTTCCCATTATGCTAAGCATCCTAGTGGCTTTTTTCAGGGGTATTTATGAGGTAGTAGTTAATAATGGAGCGGGCTATTTCGATTCACTCACCGGGCTTATTTTCTTTTTGCTGATTGGCAAGTGGTTCCAGCAAAAAACCTATAATTTTCTATCTTTTGAGCGGGATTATAAGTCTTATTTCCCCATGGCTGTAACCTTATTGGAATGGGGCCAAGAAAAAACCATTCCTATTGCTGATTTGAAAAAAGGAGACAAAATAGTGGTAAGGAATGGTGAATTAATCCCCGCCGACTCATTTTTATACAAAGGCAATGCTAATATCGACTTTAGTTTTGTAACGGGTGAATCGGCCATTATTCATAAAAATATTGGTGATTATATTTATGCAGGGGGTCGTCAAGAGGGCGAAAAATTGGAATTGGAAGTTTTGAATGATGTCTCACAAAGTTATCTGACTCAGCTTTGGAATACTGATACCTTTAAAAAAACAAATGAAAGTCGAATCAAAATATTTTCTAATTTGGTTGGAAAGTACTTTACGATAGGGGTGCTTACCTTGGCTTTTTCAGTGGCTTTCTATTGGTATTGGACTGACCAAAGCAAGATGTTGAATGCCTTTACGGCCATTCTGATAATTGCCTGCCCATGCACCTTGGCTTTAAGCTATCCATTTGCCCTAGGCAATGCATTGAGGATTTTCGGAAAACAAAACCTGTATCTCAAAAATGGAGATATTATTGAGCAAATGGCTCATTGCGATGCGATAGTGTTTGACAAAACAGGTACTATTACGGATTCAAAAGAATCAAAAGTACAATTTGAATCTATTCGGGTTTTATCAACTTTAGAGGAAAATTTATTGAGTGCCTTGGTACGGAATTCGACTCATCCAATTGCTCTAAAAATTAGGAAATTTCTAATACAAGAGTCGCAATTAAAATTTAATTTTTTCAAAGAAACACCCGGATTAGGTATTGAAGGCCAATATGAGGGTATTATCATTAAATTGGGATCAGATAAATTAGTAAAAGTACCATTTGAAAAACAGAAGAATTTGAAATTTAAAGATTCAATTGCACACCTATCTTTCAATGACAAATATGTTGGAAATTTCGCTGTGCCTAATAATTATAGAGTAGGTATTGAAAAAACGATAACTGAACTGACTAAAAAATATGATACATATTTGCTATCAGGAGATAATGATGCAGAGCGAGCGCAGCTAGAGAAATCATTTTACATCAAAAAAAATCTACAGTTCAATTTCAGTCCGCACGATAAGTTAAATTTTATCAAACATTTACAAGAAAAAGGCAAAAAAGTGCTGATGATTGGTGATGGACTGAACGATGCCGGTGCTTTAAAACAAGCCGATATGGGAATAGTGGTGACAGAAGATACCCTAAACTTTACTCCTATGTCAGATGGAATTCTTAAAGCAGACCAGCTAAAAGAATTACCTAAATATCTGGAATACAGTCAGTTTGGAATGAAACTCATTCAATTTAGTTATGGCTTTTCGCTGATGTATAACACAATAGGACTGGTGTTTGCCGTGCAAGGCACCTTATCACCTATCGTGGCAGCTATTTTAATGCCTTTAAATTCAATTACCCTTGTATCCATTGCCTCTTTTGGTATGATTTGGAAAGGGAAAAAGCTTTTTTCAAATTAATCCTACTATTTCCAAAAAATCCATTTGGGGATTTCTAAATACTCCTAAACACCGAACCCTTTATTTCCCAGAATAACGGTCACTGGTCATATGCCATCTATAATTTCCTGCAATCCAAGCTTCCACTCCAATCAGGAACCTTCTCAATTCAGGAGTAGCAAAAATCATTAGCTTAGCCGATTCGTCTTCAAAGATTCTAAATAATTCGTTGTGCAAGCGAATTCCCATTCTATGCGCTTCTTCCATGGTACAACCCACTTCATTCTGAATTGCTTCCCGAATTCCAAATTGATTGACGGCCGCCTCTTCCTCCTTTTTTGAGGAGACTAGGTCATTCACCAATACGGTAATCAACCCAGCTATTTTCACCACTTGCCGGACCTCTGGTAACGAATAAATATTGTGTGGTAGTTCATAGGCTTCAACGATATCAACCATAGCAATACAAGTTGTCAATCCATTCATCTGCCTACCGCCAAGATATTCCCAAACTGGGGCAATCATTTTATTCATGCGCCAACTCGCTTCATGACACATGCCAACAAACAAGCACATATCTTCATGTCGAAGTCTGGCCACTTGTTGAGGGGTCCCCAATCTTTCAGCATTGGCAATGTATTCTCGAAGGGCAATAAGTACTGGATGAGCACTCATGCCTTTATCGGTGTCATCGTTGTACTTTTTAGTCAGATAGGGCTCATCTATGGCCGACATTGCCAAAGACAGATTCCTGCCAACCATGTCATGAGTCATACCAACACGTTCATCATCCACAAAATAATCATCTACTCCAAAAAGAGAGACGTTGGCTTGGCCAGCAAAAAACAAACGTTCACGATCTTCGGAGAAAGGAAAGGTTAACATAACACATCGTCCGAAATTGCATTTTCGGAGATAGTCCAAATGACCTTTATAAAGACCGATACTTTCGGCCCATCTAAGTAATCTTTCATTTAGCTCCTCACCAAGTGCAGCATCATCACGGTACGGTTGGCGATGTCTCAGTTCCGTATCAGACTCTTCATCTGGCCGGTTCATGATAGCAGCAATATTGTTGGCATTTGTGCCAAGGCCTCTGGGGCCTCTTGAAAGTACGCTTTTTATCAGGTCAAAAGTATTTGCAGAACTATGCATGATTAAGACCTAATTTTAACTGTGGATACTTACTTCAACATTTTCAAGAACTCCCAATGCATCTGGAACGAGAATAGCAACGGAGAAGTAATTCGTTATCAAATAGGAAATAATGGCTTTTTCATCAATACCCATAAACCGGACTGACATGCTTGATTCAATTTCTTCTGGCAATCCCATTTGATAAAGTCCTACGACCCCTTGGTCTTCTTCGCCTGTTCTCATGGCAATGATAGAAGTCAATCCATTCTCAATCTTTAATTTATTACAGGTTAGAATCGGAACTCCTCTCCATGCAATGGTTGCTTTGCCGTCGACCTCAACTGTTGCAGGGTAAATACCACGTTTTGTACATTCTCTGGTAAATGCTGCGATAGCTCTTGGATGGGCTAATATATATTGAGTCTTTCTCCGCTTAGATAACAATTCGTCCATGTCATCTGGGGTCGGAGGTCCTGATGCCGTTTGGACAATTTGAGAGTAGTCCACATTATGCAGCAATCCAAACTCCTTATTATTAATCATTTCATATTCCTGAGATTCCCTAAGTTCCTCCACAGTAAGTCTTACCTGTTCCTCAGTTTGATTAAAAGGAGAATTGTACAAATCAGCTACTTTTGAATGTATTTTCAGTATGGTTTGGCCAGAATGCAATTCGTATTCCCTTGGGGTTGAATCATATTCAGCGTAAGTGCTTGGAATTGTGTCTTCTCCTGTGGCTGTATGCCCTTTACCAGTGTATAAATCTATAATTGATTCCCCTTTTCGATTAATTTTGCCAATAAGCGCTGTAATCTTATCCTTATGATCTGCGAGATAAGTAGTAAAATCGGGATGAGCGCCAAGGATGGCGTTGATATCAGTATAGGCAATCTTAAATATTTTAACTGGAGTTTCTGCTCTTGCTGAATACGGGATATTGGGATGGCCAGTTAACAAGCCAAATTCTCCAAAATAGAATCCAGAACCCGAGGCACCAAGTTTATGGTCGAAATTAAAAACACCTTCTTCAAAAAAAGACACCTTACCTCGAAAAATATAGTAAACATGCGTAGGGGTATTTCCACTAGTGACAATTATATCGTCTTTTGAAAAATCTTCCACAACTGCTGCTGCAGCTATCTGATTAAGTATATTATCATTTTTAAGATTACGGAAAGTAGGCATTTGAGAAAGAGAAGGCCCAAAAATACTTGGCGTAGGTGTTGCTTCGCCTACAAATGATACCTTCCCAGGGCGGAACTCAAGAATACGCCGACGGTTGACACGGTAATGGCCACCCTGCACATTGACCCAAGGCAACACTTTCAAAAGGTTTCTAGAAGAAACGCCCTCCATTTGAGGCCTAGTCTTATGGGTGGTGGTTAAAGGTCTGGCTTGTTCGTGGGGTAAACTGCTAAAGAATTCTTTGCTCATAATAGTTTATCTTTAAATTTGATTATTAACGCAATGTAATAAAAAAAATAAGTTTTTCAATAAAAATTTATTGAATAGAATTATCTACTAAATATTAAGGAATTATAGTTAAAATGAAGTCATATTTTTAAAAAGCAGAAAATATTAATAAAATATTCAGTATAATTGCTAAAGAATTTAAGACTTCATTGCTACCATAAAAATAAATACAAGTGTCAATATGCTCAAATATATTAAACTATATGCCTACAAAGAGAACGACTCTCCAGATTTAGCTTTCCAGAAACAATTACTAATTATCACTTCCTCATTGTTGTTTGTTTGCGGGGTAGTTTGGACGATTATGTTCTATTCAATTTTTGGATGGACAATTCCTGCTATTGCTGCCTTTTTGTATGCCATCAACGCTATAATCTCCATTGCAGTTTCGCATTATTTAAAGAACCACTCGATTCTTGTTTATTCAGTATTTTATGCTTCAACTGCCGCTCCAGTGCTGGCTCAATGGGCGGTTGGAAGCATGGAAAACAGTGGAATGGTGATCGTTTGGGGCTTTCTAACCCCTCTTGGGATTCTGATCTTTACAAAGCTTCGTCCTGCCATTTTTTCTATGGGGATTTTTGTCCTCTGTATTTTAATCACAGCGATCTTTCAGCCAACCTTTCCTGGCCCCACTTTGCAAGCTTCTCCGGCTATGATTAAGTTTATGTATTCAATGAACCTAGTTGTTTCTTTTACTGTCCTTTTCGCAACCTGTGCCTTTTTTGTGAAAACGATTAAATTTGAAAAAAAACGTTCAGAAGATTTGCTCTTGAATATCCTTCCTGCTGATGTGGCAGAAGAACTGAAAAAGTTCGGGAAAGTGGAACCTGTAAGTCATGAAAAAGCCACCGTGCTTTTCACAGATTTTAAAGGATTTACAGAAATATCGGAATCTATCACTGCGAAAGAATTGGTGGAAGAGATCAATCACTGTTTCGGTGCTTTTGATGAGATTGCCACTCGCTACTTTATAGAAAAAATCAAAACTATTGGGGACTCTTATATGGCAGTAGGTGGTAATTTCAGTGGTAAAGAATGTACTCCGTGGCATGTGGTATCTGCTGGATTAGAAATGCAGAATTATATTACTAAAAGAAAGAAGGAACGGCAAATGGAAGGCAAATTCAATTTTGATATGCGTGTGGGTGTTCATTCTGGGCCAGTAGTATCTGGAGTGGTTGGGGTAAATAAATTCCAGTTTGACATCTGGGGTGATACCGTAAATATTGCTTCCAGGATGCAATCCAATGGCGAAATCGGAGAAGTGAACATTACTGAAACTACTCGTAATCTGGTTCTTGACAAATTCGATTTTGATTTTAGGGGCTTAATGCCAGTAAAAGGCAAAAAAGATATGCCAATGTACTTCGTAAAACAAAAAAATCTAGTGTAAAAGACTTAATAATTTAGATTGTTTGGGAGAAAATTCTCCCTCTTTTTTGATCAACAACCATCCTCTTATCAAAAGCCATACAGATATTTCTAACAAATGGCTTGCCTTTTGATAGTACTTCTAAATAATTAGTTTCGAGTCTTATAAGCCCATCCGCTTCAAACATTTTCAATTTTTCCTCCAACTGTTCCCTTTCATCAACGCTGAACTCCTCATCCGACCAGCTGGTATTAAATTGGCACATAATGTTGGTAATTTGGCGGCGGGTGGTGAGGTCTTCATTGGAAAGAATATGCCCTTTTTGAATTGGTAAAATATTGTTATTCAATAGGTTGATATACTCATCCACATCCTTCACATTTTGTGAAAAACTAAACCCCGTATCACTAATTGAAGAAACTCCCAGCCCAACCAGAAGTTGAGAATTGGAGGTAGTATAACCCATAAAATTTCTATTCAATCGGCCTTCTTGGGCAGCCACAAAAAGGGAATCGTTTGCCAAAGCAAAATGATCCATCCCAATTTCTAAATAGCCGTTTTGTTCAAAAAGTTTTTTACCGACTTCATAAAATTTACGTTTTTCTTCAGCAGTGGGAAGGTCGTTGTCCATAAAACCACGTTGACCATTACCTGGAAGCCAAGGCACATGGGCATAAGAGTAAAAGGCCAATCGATCAGGCTTTAAGCTCAAAGTTTTTTGAATGGTATCAGTAATGGTTTCGACACTCTGAAAAGGCAGCCCATAAATTAAATCATGGCTAACAGACTCATAACCAATAGATTTACTCAATTCTGTAACCAATTTTACGTTTTCAAATGGCTGTACCCGATGGATGGCTTTCTGTACCACAGGGTCGTAATCCTGCACACCAAAACTGACTCTTCTGAAGCCTAATCGGAATAAAGTATTCAAATGCTCATCTGTAGTATTATTGGGATGCCCTTCAAAACCGAACTCTGCATTTTCGGCAATCTTCACATGCCTCAACAAGCCTTTTACCAAGAACTCTAAATTTTCAGGGCTGAAAAAACTGGGAGATCCACCTCCCAAATGCAATTCCGAAAGAATGGGAGTAGTCGAAAAATGACTTAAGTAAATTTGCCATTCTTTCAATACCGCTTCAATATAAGGCCTTTCAACCGCATGATTTTTGGTAATTCGCTTATTGCAGCCACAAAAGGTACAAAGACTATCACAATAGGGCAGGTGAATGTATAGACTGATTCGCCCTTTAGAATTAGAATGATTAAAGGCCTTTTTAAGTGTTGAAATATAGGCTTTTTCGCTAAAGGATTGTAGATCCCAATAAGGTACTGTGGGGTAGCTGGTATATCTTGGACCAGGTACATTATATTTCTGAATTAAACTTTCCATTATTTTAAAATTTTGTTGGTATGACAAACAGTGATTGCTTGCCCAGTATTACTCTTTTCGAATTGCGGACTCATATAAGGAATCCCTAAGCCAAGGCCCCTTATCACAAAAAAGACGGCTAAAAACAAGGTATAAATCGGTAAATATTGATTGATTTTTTGACGGGAACCAAAGCTTAAAAACTTAGGTAACATTCCGATAGCCAACATCATTGGTGCCGTACCAAGGCCAAATAGAGCCATAAATAAGGCTCCTTCAAAAGGAGAACCTGTGGCTGAGGCGGCTGCCA
>JAZKGO010000086.1:19349-27039 GCA_040385875.1 Bacteroidota bacterium | reverse complement strand
AGTATGATTGATTTTCCCCAGTTCATCTTAATAATCGTTTAGTTTTTTTAACTGCTCATTTTTTTGAATTTCAGTTGATAATTGGCCCCAAAAACTTAGTCTTAACCCTATCAATTACTTCCCCATTTGAAATGACCTCTAGCTCAACTTTTACACTACTTTCTTTCAAATTTTGTTTAGGAATATAGATGAAAAAAGAGGACTCAGCGAGTTCGGCTGATGAAACGGTAATTGCTTTACCCACCATTTTTATTGTTCCTAAATTGTCTTTTACTTTAAATTGAATCGGTTTTTTATCATAGCTCTTATTCAATATCTGCACGTTGTAAAGGTTACTAATGGTACCATCCTTATTTTCTTGATACATGAGGCCAGGTGCTCTCAAAATGGTGGTTTCCACAATTCCTCTGGTAGTAATTAAAAAAACCAAAATACCCAAGAGGGCTACTAAAACCATCGAATAAGCAGCAATACGGCCACTGAACTTTAGTTTTTTCTTTTGCTCGATACCCTCCATAGAAGCATATCGAATGAGTCCACGAGGTTCCGCAATTTTATCCATTACATCGTCACAAGCATCGATGCAGGCGGTACAGCCGATGCACTCCAACTGGGTGCCATTGCGTATGTCTATACCCGTTGGGCATACCTGCACACATATTTTACAGTCGATACAAGAGCCCGACACTGGTTCATTTTTTAGTTTAGCTTCTGCCTTTTCTTGTGCACTTTGGTGCTTACCTCTTATCTCGCCTCTGATATAGTCATAGGCCACCACCATCGACTTTTTATCCAACATTACGCCCTGCAAGCGGCCATAGGGGCAAATAACTATACAGACTAATTCACGAAAGCGAGCAAATACAAAATAAAAAACAGCCGTAAAAATTAGAATGGAGGCTAGCCCAATGATATGATTGGTTGGATCGTCAAAAATAATGGCAAGTAATTCCTTTTTACCAATTATATAGGCCAAAAACACATTGGCAATCACGAATGAAAGCAATACAAAAAGCGTATGCTTTAGAGTTTTTTTCCAGATTTTTTCATTATTCCATGGTTGCTCATCTAGCCGGCGTTGGGCATTATGGTCACCTTCGATCCATATTTCCACTTTACGAAAGAGCATTTCCATAAAAATCGTTTGAGGGCAAGCCCAGCCACACCAAATTCGACCAAAAATAACGGTAAATAAAATGATAAATACAATAAAAGTAAGCAGGCCGATGGCTACTAAATGAAAGTCTTGCGGAAAGAAAGTAGCTCCAAAAAAGATAAATTTACGCTCAATTATATTAAACAAAAATAATGGGTGACCCTCAATTTCAAGCCAAGGCAAGCCTAATAGTAAACCCATCAAAAGCCATGAAAAATAGGTTCTTAATCGATAGAAATCCCCAATTACAACTCTTGGATAGATCCATATTCTTTTACCTAATTGGGTTACATTAGAAAGGTGATCACGATAATTGGTTGTATCTATTTTGCTTGACTTCATTTGGTTTATTGAATAGCCTCGGTATATTTTTCACCCTGAGGCTCTTTTCCATTGGCAGGTTTTGTACCTTGTAAAGTAGCCATAAAACTTACCACATGCTGTATCTGAATCGGGTTCAGTGTTTTTTTCCAAGAAATCATACCTTTTTCAGGCACCCCCTCTGTAATGGTATGGAATATATTTTTAGTAGAACCGCCATGCAGCCAGAATTCGTCAGTAATGTTGGGACCCACACCGCCCTGACCTTTATCGCCATGGCAAGCAAGGCAATTTTGCAGGTAAATCTTTTGGCCATCCTCGATTGATTTAGCGTCTTTTAATACGGTTACATTATTTTCGTTCACAGAGTTGGCAAATTTTTTCATATAAGCTTCTCGTTCTGTTTCAGCAATGGCAAGTTCTTCATTGTATTCCTGAGTCATGATTTGACCATTGCCCACAATATGATAACCCGCCATGTACACCACGGCAAACACTATTGTGGAATAAAACAGATACATAAACCATGGCGGGGTCGGGTTGTCAAGCTCCGCAATGCCATCGTACTTGTGCTCCATCACTTGTAAATGCTCCATTGAAAGAGGTTTTAAACTACCCAATTTTTGCCAAATAGAACGGCTCTGCATTTCAGGAAATTCCTTCACCTCGTCTTTATTCAAAGCTTTCACAATCAGATCCACCTGACCTTTAAGACTCAATGTAATAATGACCAAAATTATGCATGCTAAAATGGTAAGGCATAAAACTAAAAATTCAGAAGCAGTCAAGTCAGGAATTACATCTTTAGCAGGCTGAGCTTGCAAAAGTGCTCCATAAGATTGATTGCTTAAAACTATCAAAATTGGGATTATAATTTTTTTCATCCTTAATTATTGTTTAATATTTTTGAGATTTGACCCTATGCTCAATCATTATTTTGAGCAAAGAATCAGAATTTACTTTTCCAAATTCATCCTTTGATTATTAATTGGTTTATCATCCGCCAAAGGCAAATTGCTCATGTATTTCAAATGATTTTTATCAATAATGAGCAAGTAAGTAGCCACCAATACGAAGAATATAAAAAAGATAAGCAAAGAGCTAATCATCGGAATATCAGCACCTTGTACTGTATTTAAAAGTTGTCTGAACATATTTCTATTATTTAAAATTTCAAATTTCTTTTAGTCAACAATGCCAATTTCTCGACATTGTTGATTATTTAATTGGGGATAGTTAAGTCAATTTTTTAGACTATTCCGTTTTTTTAATATCAGTTCCTAGTCGTTGCAAATAAGCTATGATGGCTACAATCTCTTTTTCTGGAGCTACTTTGATGCCTTCTTTTGCCAAATTATCTGAAATGCCTTTCGCTTGAATGGCTAAGTCTTTTTCCGCATTATCAACCGCATAGCTATCATAAGGTACGCCCAATGTTTGCATGGCACTTAGCTTTCCTTTGGTATTTTTAGTATTTAAATCTTGTTCCAAAAGCCATTCATAAGCAGGCATAATTGAGCCTGGCGACATCGAAGTTGGGTCACGCATATGGTTATAATGCCATGAATCTGGATATTTTTTGCCCTCACGATGCAAGTCGGGCCCTGTACGCTTTGAGCCCCATAAAAACGGGTGGTCATACACAAACTCTCCGGCTTTGGAGTATTCGCCATATCGCTCAGTTTCAGATCTAAACGGTCTAATCATCTGGCTATGGCAAGCATTACAGCCCTCTCTGATATACAAATCACGGCCTTCCAATTCTAAAGGAGTATATGGCTGCACTGCAGCAATAGTGGGGATATTCGATTTGATAGTGAAAGTGGGGATAATTTCAATAGCACCTCCGATGCCTACCACAATCAACGACCAAAACAACAATTGCAACGGCTTACGCTCTACCCATCTATGCCAATGAGTATCAGTGCCTTTAGCCTCGTAAACTTTCTCCAAAGCATAGGCTTCACTAGCTTCATTAGCATGTAGCTTGCCAGTAAGCATAGTTTTGAAAATATTGTAAGCACCCAATAAAGCACCAGACAGATACAAAAGGCCACCAACGGCTCTCAGCATATACATTGGAATAATCTGCAAAGTAGTTTCTAAAAAGCTACCATATTTCAAATTCCCTTCTGCGGTAAACTCTTTCCACATCATGCCTTGGGTAAAACCTGAAATATACATGGGCACCGCCCAAAAAAGTATCCCTAATGTGCCCAACCAAAAATGCGTATTCATTAATTTTTTGGAGAACATTTCACGACCATAAATATTGGGGATGATATAATACATTACCGCAAATGATAAGAAACCATTCCATCCCAAAGCCCCCACGTGTACGTGGGCGGGAATCCAGTCGGTATAATGAGCAATCGCATTGATATTTTTTAGAGAAAGCAACGGCCCTTCGAAAGTAGCCATGCCATAGGCCGTTACACCCACTACCATCATTTTTAACCTTGGGTCGTCACGAACTTTGTCCCAAGCACCTCTCAAAGTCAATAATCCGTTGATCATACCACCCCATGAAGGGGCAATTAACATAATTGAAAATACTGTTCCGAGCGATTGAGCCCAATCAGGCAAACTGGTATATAAAAGATGGTGAGGACCAGCCCAGATATACAAAAATATCAAGGACCAAAAATGCAGAATGGATAATTTATAAGAATAGACAGGTCTATTGGCCATTTTAGGAAGATAATAATACATCAATCCCAAAAATGGAGTTGTTAAGAAAAATGCCACAGCATTGTGCCCATACCACCACTGAACCAATGCATCTTGCACGCCAGCATAAATTGAATAACTTTTGAATAAAGTCACCGGAATCGCTAGCGAATTCACAATATGCAATAAAGCAATGGTCACAAATGTGGCGATATAAAACCAAATAGCCACATACAAATGGCGCTCCCTCCTTTTGATAATAGTGCCGATCATGTTAATACCAAAAATCACCCATACCAACGCAATGGCGATATCAATAGGCCATTCCAGTTCGGCATATTCTTTTGAGGTAGACATCCCCAGTGGCAAGGTAATGGCAGCGGCTACAATAATCAATTGCCAGCCCCAAAAGTGAATTTTGGAAAGTAAATCACTGTAAAGGCGTGCCTTGCAGAGACGCTGAAGTGAATAATAAATCCCCGCAAAAATGGCATTGCCTACAAATGCAAAAATAACTGCATTAGTATGCAGGGCTCTGATTCTACCAAAAGTAAAATATTGGGTTACATTGGCACCTGGCCAAAAAAGCTGAATGGCAATCAACAAGCCCACCAGGAGCCCGACTATTGCGAAAATAATTGAGGCAAGGGCAAAGTTTCTGACAATTTTATTGTCGTACTCAAAATATTCAATACTGGTATTGTTTGTATCCATGTTTTTAGAATTGATTATTACCACAATGAAGCCCATAGTTAAAGTGAGCTTCTGAATAAGGTTGTTTTAAGCGATTAATATTGATTATTTTAGGAATAATTGATCAATATTGAGTGATTCAAAAGGCTTACAATTTTTGCAATCTTTATTGCATTTACAATGGGCATTTTGATGTGGGTGCGGTTGCTTTTTAATACTTTTTGCTTTCATTTTTTAGGGAATTTTATTGTGGAGTTGGTTATCAGTAAGCCCAATTATTTCATTTTTGAGCTCTAGCACCAGTCTTTTTTAACTTTTTATTAATGTTTTGGGATTTTTGTCATCGATAATTATTCTCATTCCTGGAGTATGCAAATCATCATTTTGACCAGACGACATCGCCCAAAGAAAGGCTGCCAAAAAGCCTAGGGCTATTAATAAGCTTACTCCAATCATAAAAAATATTATTTGCATTTTGACTCTGATTTGATACCACAAATATGGCCGATTACATAAAAATCAAACATGACCATTGCGGTATGAAAATCGGTTTATTATTAGCTAAAAAACTGATAAAAATCATTTTTTAGCTACGAGGTTTTAAAAGCAGAATAAAAACAATAAGGGTTGAGAAACAATTAATTAATGAGGCAAGAATAGAAATTATCTATTGGCTCAATTGAGCAATGAGATATTTTGATTTATTTAATTTCAAATATTGGCATTATTTCAATCTTCTAGATAAACACTGATAAGTATCAACTATATTTATTTTTAATATCAATCAAATCACTAAATTTTTTGAATAATATTGTGTTTAAAAACCATGGATGCAGCCTCCCAAATACTTTTCTACTTCCTAACCTTTTTAATTGAAATCATTGGAACGGTGGGAGGTTTTGGCTCGTCGGTATTTTTTGTACCAATGGCCAATTATTTTTTCGAATTTCATCAGGTTTTGGGGGTCACTTCATTGTTACATGTCTTTAGCAATTTATCCAAAATATACCTGTTCAGAAAGGGAGTTGATTATAAAATATTTCTAAAAATTGGGGTACCCAGTTTTATTTTTGTGGTAGTCGGCGCTTATTTTTCCAGGTTTTTAACTACCTATTATGCCAATCTAATTTTGGGAATATTCTTGATCTTGTTTGCTGGCTTCCTGTTGTTAAGACCCAGTTTTTCGTTCAAACCCACTACTAGCAATTCAGTTTTGGGAGGCAGTGTGGCAGGTTGGTTAGCGGGTTGGTTGGGCACCGGCGGGGCCGTGAGAGGTCTTACACTCGCCTCTTTTAATATTGGCAAAGAAAGCTTTTTGGCTACCTCGGCATTAATAGATTTTGTGGTGGATTCCAGTAGATTTGGAGTATATGCTTTTCAGGGTTATCTCACTAAAGAAATGCTTTTTCTCGCACCTATATTATTGATTATCAGCTTTATAGGATCATATATTGGCAAATTATTACTCAATAAAATTTCACAAGAAACCTTTAAAAAAATCGCCCTTTGGTTAATTTTGTTGGTAGGTGTTTATAGCTTTGGATACTACTTTTACAATAGAAATTAGCATATAATCATCGCTTAGCCTTTCATTGTTTCGAGCCTTTTATGATCTACAATTTTAATTTCGCTTCCTGCAATTTCAATTAATTTATCGCTTTTAAATTCACTCAAAGTTCTGATCAAAGATTCAGTGGCGGTGCCCACAACCGAAGCCAAATCATCCCTTGAAATTTTAATCGCAAAAGCCTCCGTAGTATTGCTTCTATATTTTTTTGAAAGCATAATCAGCGCATCGGCCACTCTTTTTCTCAAAGAATTATAGGCCATTTGGGTGAGCAATTTTTCCTTTTCCTGAATATTATTGGCCAATAATTTGATAAACTCATTGGCTACTACCTGATTTCTGGTGATTAATTCCAAAAAATCATTTTTAGGAATGCCCACTATTTGGCAATCGACCAATGCCTCCGCCGACTCCTGGTATTCGGTGTTTTCAATAATGGCAACATGCCCAAAAAAATCACCTGAATTGTAGAGGCTGGTGATAAACTCTTTGCCGTCCTTATTGGATTGGAAGGTTTTTACTTTACCCGTTTTCAAAAAATAAAACTTAATGGGCTCATCACCTTCCGAATAAATCAATTGCTTTTTTTTGATATTTGAAATTTTTCGGTCGACCGAAAGGGAAAGTAATTCCAGATGATTGGAAGCTGTTTGATAGAAGTTCTCCACATCATCATGGGTATTAGACATGGATTTGGTGAGGTTATCCAGTTTTCTGAGCCGACTTTCTATGGCATTGAGCAGTTCAATTTCCTGAAAAGGTTTGGTCAAAAAATCGTCGGCCCCCATTTCCATCCCTTTGCGGAGGTCAGCCCTTTCGGTCTTAGCCGTTAAAAAGATAAAAGGGATATTTTGCAAAACAGGATTTTGATTGAAAATATGCAGCACCCCGTAGCCATCCAAAATGGGCATCATAATGTCGCAAATCACTAAGTCTGGCTTCGATTGATTGGCCTTATCCACGCCCTCTTTTCCATTTTCAGCCATAATCACTTGATAGCCAGCCAATTCTAATATTTCGGCGGTAGTTTCACGAATATCCTCGCTGTCTTCTATTAATAATATTGTTTTCATATTTTTAAGCTCTAATAAAGAGGCTCTATTTGGCTTAGCTGCCAATAGAGTTTTGTTATAAAGTGACTGGCCTTATTGATTTTAGGATTTTAAATTAGATTTTTCGTAAAGAAAATTATACTGTTTGAGCCTGACGCAGTCGGCGAGTTTATAATTTTTAGAAAAATTTAATTTAAAATCCGTTAAGAAATCAATATAGCCTTGATCTTT
>JAZKGO010000086.1:14995-19249 GCA_040385875.1 Bacteroidota bacterium | reverse complement strand
TTTTAGAAAAATTTAATTTAAAATCCGTTAAGAAATCAATATAGCCTTGATCTTTTGGTTCTTTTGTATCAAGACAAAAGAACGAAGCAATAAATGCCTGCCAATTAATTTTTAGTGTCAAAGCATTTAAACTTGAACACAATAAGAATTTAAAATATAGTTATTTATTCTGTTCCATACCATCCAAAAAATCTAACGATTCAAAGGTATTTTAATTTTAAAAGTAGTGCCAGTTTCCAGGCTACTTTCCAATTCTATTTTGCCTTTCAAAAGCTCGATATATCTGGCCACGATATGCAATCCCAATCCAGTCCCTTGAATATTAGTGGCATTTTTACCTCTGAAAAACCGGTCGAACAAATGCTTCTGGTCTTCCGCAGAAATACCTATACCTGAGTCAGAAATTTGCAAAAATAACTGAGAATCAGTCATTTGAGTTGTTAATTTTATTGTGCTTTCCTCAGGCGAAAATTTAATAGCATTGGAGCAAAGATTACTGATTATTTTACGCAAAAGCGACTTATCCATGGTCAGATTGGTGTCTCCTACATGGGAGTACTGTATTTCCTGCGATTCCTTCAATAGGCTCAAAAGCTCCATTTTGCATTCATTTACCAATGCTGGCAATTCAAAATTGACGGATTTCAATTCAATCCTACCCTCCTCCAACTTACCCACCGAAAGAAATTCCTCCAAAATATCAGTCAGGTTTCCTACTGCTGCTTTGATACGGTTGGTATGTTTCTCCCGTTTTTCCTGATCTTCTTTGTTTTCATATTTTTCAATCAAGGATGCGGCCGATTGGATAGCCGTGAGTGGCGTGCGAAATTCATGTGAAGCCATCGAAACAAACCTCGATTTCAGTTCACCTAGCTCTTTCTCTTTGTTTAAGGCCACTTCCAAATCTCTTTTTGACTTCTCCAAACTTTTGAGCGTTTCCACCAAAGCATTGGTTCGTTTAACCACCTCATTTTCAAGACTTTCATTCAATTTATGAATCTCCTCATTTTTCAGAATCAGGTTCTCTTCTGCCCTTCTTTTAAAAGTCATATCGTTCACAAAACAGATAAAATATTGGTTGCCGTCCGAGTGAAAATGGCTCAAACTTATCTCCACCGGGAAGTGTGAGCCGTCTTTTTTGCGGCCATTGAGATCGAGGCCCAGCCCCATAGGCCTTGCTTTGGGCTGATCCGTGTATTCGTCATAGGTTTTACGATGCCTATCTCTCACATTTTGGGGAATCAAAATTTCCAATTCCTGATTGGTGAGTTCACCGGGTTGGTAACCAAAAAGGACATCTGCAAATCGATTGGAAAGCACAATTCTACTGGCTTTATCAACCATAATAATACCTATCGCTGCATGCATAAACAACGCCTCAAACCTATTTTCTTCGTCACTCACTATCTGATTGATATCTTTTTTGAGCTCAGTTTTCGAAAGAGGAGTACTGTCAGGGGGCAAATTCATTGTTTTTTGGTTTTCGCTTTTTCGATAAATATACTAATAAATAGAGATTTTTGGTGCAAACAAAGCCCGCTTTCTTTGGTTTTTGACAGAATTTCATAGGGGTAAAGATCCGTCTAAAAAGGACCTTGTTTATATGACAAATATCATAAAAAAATTAAATCTTTCTCATGTATTGGGCTCTATTATTAGGTTAGCTCTTGATAAAAAATTTCGAATTATAAACCTCGATCAGATTTGATGAAAGGCCTTATTAACCACTCAATAAATAGTTGAAGGTTAGGCCCTTTCCTTTTTTGTATTATTGGTTTTGTTTGGTTTATTTGTGAAGGGAAATTTGGTTTTCTTTTTTTAAACTATACAAAAAGTACGACATCAATATTACAATTGAAAATAAGTTAAATACAAAACAATGCAAAAAGTACTACAATTATACGCTTATATTAAAGAGTTAGCGGTCAGGCAATTACGACACTCACATATGACATATTACCTACTTAAAATACCAAGTTTTAATCAGTACAAATTTGCTTGGGCTGAATTAACAGACAAAGCAAATGTTTCAGATGACTTTCCAAAATGCCCAAAATGCAGACGAGCAGTAGGACAACTTTATTGGTTAGCACCGCATGACATTATAATCAAACAACCTAAAAATGTTGGCGACTTTGTTGGCGGTGTAATTGGGACAGACTTAATTGTTTCTGAAAGTTTTAAAATTAAATATGAACAAAGTGGCTTATCAGGAATTGAAAACTTTATAGAATTAAATGTTGTTCAAATGGGGACAAAAAAAACTTTTAGTTATACAACACCTAAAGTTTTTGGGGCGACAATTAAGATTTCATACACACAGGTTGACTATGACAAAATGGGGGTGACTTGGTTTTCTAACCCTGAGAAAAATATTTGTGATTTATGTTGTCCTGGTGGTGGCGGTGAAGGAGGAATTTATCAGGCCTACAACAAAATTGCTTTTAGACAAGAAACTTTAACGGACTTAGACTTCTTCATTGCTATTAACTTTGTTGGGAACATAATCATTTCAGAAAGAGCCAAAGACTTTATTGAGGCGAACAACTTTACCAACGTAACATTGACACCAGATTTTGACGCTAAACACGACATATTTAAGGCGGACTGAAAGAAGCCCGTCCCTCCCGAGCCGAGTCTCCCGTTTTTCAGGGGACTCGGCGACATTCTGAGCGGAAACATTAAAGGAACCATAAAGCCAAAAAGAGAAGAAAATGAGTAGAAAAACAAAAATAGAATATAAAGATGGGTTATATTTCCTCACATTTACTTGTGTCAAATGGATAAGCCTATTCGAAATAACTAAAAGCTATGATTTGGTATATAACTGGTTTGAAATTTTAAAGAAATCAGGAAACTACATATGCGGATATGCCCTCCCGAGCCGAGTCTCCCGTTTTTCAGGGGACTCGGCGACATTCTGAGCGGAAACATTAAAGGAACCATAAAGCCAAAAAGATAAGAAAATGAGTAGAAAAGCAAAAATAGAATATAAAGATGGGTTATACTTCCTCACATTTACTTGCGTCAAATGGATAAGCCTATTCGAAATAACTAAAAGCTATGATTTGGTATACAACTGGTTTGAAATTTTAAAGAAATCAGGAAACTATATATGCGGATATGTGATCATGCCTAACCATTTGCATGCTAGTATAGCATTCAAAAACATTGATAATAAGTCAATAAATACCACAGTAGGTACTGGAAAGAGATTTATGGCTTATGAAATTATTAACCGATTAAATGAAAACGGAAAAACAGAGCTACTAAAAGAATTAAGCAATTTGGTTTCTGCCTCCGACAAGAAAAAAGGAAAATTGCACGAAGTATTTGAGCCTTCATTTGATTGGAAAGAATGTGTTTCGGATAGTTTTTCTGAAACCAAGCTTAACTACATTCACAATAATCCATGTAGTGGTAAATGGAATTTAGTAAATAGTCCGCAAGATTATTTACATAGTTCAGCAAAATATTATGAAACTGGGAGGCAAGGAATTTATGAAGTTTTCAACTATAAAGATTTGGCCGATGTTGTATTTATTCATGAATAAAAGGGTTGTTTCCTATTTAGTCGCACTCCGAAACACGCCGAGTCCCCCAAAAAGGGGGAGACTCGGCTTTGGATGCCAATCAGCAGCGGTTATCAGCAGACGGAATACTATTTCCCAACCTGCATAAAGCCCTGCCCGTTAGCGGGCATTGTAAAACGACACCAACACATGACATTTAAAGACGACATAAACGAGAGAATAAAAACTGACTTTGGAGAGAATGCAAGCAAGGCAGCGACAATGTTAATTGACGCAATCAAAAAAGTTGACTATCTGAAAACAGACAGAGTTATTCGTTGTATCATCTTTTTAGCAAAAGGCAACTTGACAGACTTGAATAAATACATTGAAACTGCAACTTTTGACACAAGAGATGTTATGCTTTGGGCAGAATATGAAGGACTAAAAGAAAATGAAAAGCCAAAACGTGTTAGAGACTTCAATAAAAACTTTGAAGAATGTACAAACAATGTGAAAGAATAAGAATATGCAAATTGACTCAAAACTTAAATTGCTATTTGCCCCCCCGAACCAAGTCTCCCGTTTTTCAGGAGAATCAGCTCAGGAAATCATCACACAGACTTAAAATTAGTTTTTTTCGAGATCCCTTTTAATTCAAAACCTTCATGAGTTCTTCCAATAAATCGTTAATCCCCATTATTACTGCTTCGTCTGTTGGAACAATCATAGAATGGTATGA
>JAZKGO010000086.1:13049-14895 GCA_040385875.1 Bacteroidota bacterium | reverse complement strand
GGCTTTTTTGCACCTGTCATTGTTCTTGTTTTAAGACTTTTGCAAGGTTTAGCTATAGGCGGTGAATATGGTGGTGCAGCTACATTTGTTGCCGAACATTCGCCGGCAAACCAACGGGGCTTTTGGACATCCTGGATTCAAGCAACTTCGGTTGTTGCCTTTTTAATTTCACTTTTAGTCATTCAATTCTTCAAAAACATATTGAGTCCAGATGATTGGGAAAATTGGGGTTGGCGGCTTCCGTTTTTAATTTCCATTTTTATGGTGGGCATATCTGTTTATATCAGAAAAAATATGGCAGAATCGCCCCTTTTCGCACATGCCAAAGCCGAAGGAAAAACATCCGTAAACCCATTAAAAGAATCGTTTGGGAATAAAGCAAATTTAAAAGTCGTCTTATTGGCATTATTTGGGGTAACGATGGGGGTAGGTGTAGTAAATGGCCCCATCTTTTTCTTTGTTCAAACCTTTTTACTTAAAACACTTTATTTAGACTACAACCAGGTCAATACAATCTTTATCACAGTAATGCTTATATCGCTGCCTTTGAACATTATTTTTGGCTGGCTATCCGATAAAACAGGCCGCAAACCCTTACTCTTACTCAGCCTGCTGCTTGCGATAATTTTTTTCCGACCCATTTACGAACAAATGTATCAAACGGTAAACCTTGGAAATAAAACAGAAGACAAATCCCGAATTGCAATCGAAAAGAAACAGGAAGGATTAGTTATTGTAACCACTACACAACATTTCTACACCGATAAAACCATGTACCAGGAAGTTGAAAAGCAAACGTCGGTTGAAGGCAAGCTATCAAAAACTGAATTGGTAAAAACAGTATTCATCAACAATGCAGATAAGTGGAAAATAATTTTCCTGATTTGTTTGCTGCTGGTGATTGCGGCTATATCTTATGGACCACTTGCCGCCTATTTAGTAGAAATGTTTCCTTTAAAGATCCGTTATACTTCGCTTTCTTTTCCCTATCATATTGGCTTTGGTATACTTGGCGGCATGACTTTGGTGATTGGCTCTTATTTGGTCAATAAGGCAACAGAAGCACACGATGCAAAATATTATTTAGCAGGATTGACCTATCATCTTGTGTTGATAACCATCAGTTTAATCATCGGGCTGGTTTATCTAAAGGAAAACTATACTGAACAGGCTGGTGTAAAAACTTCGTCAAAATATAAAAATAGAATCAAACGTGGTTTAGGTATTGTTTGGATGTTGTTGGGTTTAGCAGCAGCGTATTTCGGTATTTTGGAACTAGGTTTACCGAAAATATCTTCTGGCAAACAAGATGATTTAATTTTCGGTATCATCATGCTAGCCATTATTACACCCATCATTTCAGGTGGTTTGTTGCTGTTTGGAAAATACGCATGGCAAGGGGAGTATGATGATTAAACTCATAAAAAGAATCTGCAGAGGTGTAAGGCTAGCTGGTAAAATTTTGCCTCGGTCGGTAACTACGGACCTCGCCGTGGTTGGTCTTTTCGAACAACCACAATACTACATTCCGTCAACACGCCAAAGGAATATTTTTGACCATTAGATTATTTTTTTTCCTCCTGACATAGGGCTGTCATTCCTCCAATTTATTTTTGTATCATAAACTCTAAAAAAGAATTTATTAATAGTCAAATAGTAATCTTACAACAAGCGAACCTTTAGCAAACAGCTGAAATCAATTCAATATGAATCAAAATTTTAGAACAAGAATTATCGAAATTTGCGACGAAAAAATACAGCAAAAGGGCTTAAACGTAGGCTTATCTTTTTATGCATTTTTCAAAAATAAGAATGATAATCCTGAGCTATTGATGGAGGTAGCCAC
>JAZKGO010000086.1:8553-12949 GCA_040385875.1 Bacteroidota bacterium | reverse complement strand
ATGCATTTTTCAAAAATAAGAATGATAATCCTGAGCTATTGATGGAGGTAGCCACGTGGTGGATTTTGGAAAATAAACTAGATCATTTTGAAAAGGCGACTAAAATAAAGAGAATGGTGGAAGATTTGAGTGAAGGTTCAAATATAACATTCAGTGATTTTTAATTTTGCAAAACGCTGTTCTAAAAAACTAACAAAAAATGGAAATTGAGACTTTTTGCCCAGCAAGTCGACAAGAGTGGAGAGATTGGTTAATGAAAAACCATGATTTAAAACAATCTGTTTGGCTGGTTCAATATAAAAAGAGCTCTGGAATACCCTCCCTCACTTGGAGCGAATCAGTGGACGAAGCACTTTGTTTTGGTTGGATTGATAGTGTAAGGAAACCTATTGACCATGAAAAATTTATTCAGTTTTTCAGTCGAAGAAAGCCTAAGGGAACTTGGTCAAAAATAAATAAGGAAAAAATTAAACAGCTAATTGATGCCAACTTAATGACCCAGGCAGGTTTTGAAAGTATCGAAAAAGCGAAGCAAAACGGCTCTTGGACCATTTTGGACGAGGTAGAAGAACTAACCATCCCCCCTGATTTGGTAGCGGCATTCAAAAATCAACCAAAGGCAGAGGAATATTTCTTAAGTTTAAGTAAGTCAGCCAAGAAAATTCTCTTGCATTCGCTAGTTTTCGCCAAACGACCAGAAACTCGAGAAAATAGAATCAACAAAATAATAGGACTTGCTGTCCAAAATTCATAATAATAGGAGATATGGTAGGAGAAGAAAAACAAGTTTTCAAAATGAAATAGCCCAATAAAAAAATATTATTTTTACTTTTAAATTCAATAAACAAACATGACAACAGAAGAAGTAGCAAACCGATTTAATGAATTAGCTCAACAGGGGCAATTTGAGCAAATTTTAGCAGAATTATTTTCACAAGATGCTAAAAGTATTGAGCCAGAAAATGCCCCATGGCAAACCGTACAAGGCCTTGACAAAATAATCGAAAAAGGCAAAGCTTGGCATGAAGTGATGGAAGAAATGCATGGCGGCCATACCTCTAGCCCCTTAGTGGCGGGCAATTATTTCACCTGTGTAATGGGAATGGATGTAACCCTTAAAGGCCAAGGCAGAATGAAACTTGACGAAGTGGCAGTTTATAAAGTTGAAAATGGCAAAATTGTTTCCGAGCAATTCTTTTTTTAAAATTTTAGCCCGAATAGTGGGATTTAGAGTTTTCTCCAACCATTCAAATGGATTATTTACAAAAAATCATCATCGCTTTTGAACTCCATTCCGTAGAGGATATTCAGGAGTGTTTTGATAACGGTTTAGATCCGAATCAAATAGTGAATGGCAAGCCTCTTATTCACGAACTGATCAATATGTACAGTCGTGGGCCATTGTTTAAGGACTGCATTCAAGCTTTTGTGAACAATGGTTTAGAATTTGAGGACCAAGCATTGCTAGCTGTTTTGTTGGATGATTCGGATTCGCTGGATGCCCAATTGATGACTAATAATCAAGCTTTGACCAAAAAATATTTATTCAAATGTACCTTCACACCTCTTTACGATGTTTCGCTTTTGCATATCTGTGCCGAATACAATCATTTATCTTGTGCTAAAATTTTGGTAAAACATGGTGCAGATATAAACGCAAAGGCAGGAATCGATGAAAATGGTTTTGGGGGACAGACGCCCATTTTTCATACGGTAAATCAGCATGCAAATAAATGCATTGAGGTAATGAAATATCTCGTAGAACAAAAGGCCGATTTGAATACAACTGTGAAAGGGCTTATTTGGGGCAAGGGCTATGAATGGGAAACGTTCATACCTTCGGTGAATCCTATTAGCTATGCCCTGATGGGGCTTCTGCGCCAATTCCAACGAACAGAACCGCAAATATATGAGGTGGTCTCCCTATTAATGAAAGCCAACTATGGCCTAGAATACTTTCCACCCAATATTCCGAATAAATATTTAAATAGTTAACATTTTACTGCTTTTGATTTACCTCACAAAACTTACAACAATGAATAAAAACATTTTAAAAAGTATAGGTGCCGTTTTGGCTGGATTTGTATTGGTAGTCATCCTCTCAATTGCTACTGATTTGATTTTAGTAAATACTGGGATAATGCAGCAACCTTTTCACCTAAACTCTTCAATGTTTATCGTTTTTGTAGTGCTCTATCGTTGTTCTTATTCGATAATTGGAACCTATTTAACTGCCCGACTTGCACCCAATAAACCAATATTACACGCAATGATAGGTGGGGTGATTGGATTAATATTGAGCATTGTCGGTGCAATTACAATGTGGGACCAGCCACCCCATTGGTATGCAATCGCACTTATTATAACCGCTTTGCCGTGCGCTTGGCTAGGTGGAAAAATCTTTATAACCTCAAAAAAAGCATATTAAGGAAACAATTTGCCAATACTTTTATTCAAACTGTTAAAAAGAAAAAAAATGTTTACAATTGAACAAATCAAAACGGCACATTCAAAAGTGAAATCAGGTGCAGATTTCCCCAGCTATATTCAAGAAATGAAACAGCTCGGCGTAGTTACTTATGAACATTTTGTTTCAGATGGTCATATTCAATATTTTGGTATCAATGATTTTACCATAGCAGCCGATCCAAAATGGGCTCCAATGGACATAGCGGCAGCTGGATCGGCAGAAAAATTAAAACATTCTTTGGCGATTCATCAACAAGGTCAAACAGACTATCTAACTTTTTGCAAACAATCTGCAGAAGCAGGTACTGACAAATGGGTGGTAGATTTGGTCCAAATGACCTGCGCCTATTTTGATAAAGCTGGAAATGAAATTTTAGTGGAATTAGTGCCAACTCCCTAATATCCAGTTTTTTTAGGTTAGTATTTTGGGTAAAAAACATAGTTTTATAAAACCTCACCCAACCCTCTCCTTCTGAGAGGGCTTTTTATTCCCCATTATCATTATGCGAAAGCAAATAAAATTGTAAAATTTTTTCCGAATTAATAATTTTAATTAATTTGCTTCTGAAACAACAAACTTGCTCTCAATCACAAATCATTAACTCTCTCTATTATGTTGAAAACGATTCTTTTAGTGCTTTTAGCCATTATTGTCATTGCATTTATTTATGCCTATTTTGCTGAAAAAAAATTTTCTATTGTTTCTGAAATAGTCATTAATAAATCCAAACCAGAGGTATTTGAATACACCAAGCTCATAAAAAATCAAGAAAAATGGAGTAAATGGGTAATGGCTGATCCCAATATTCAGATTCAATATTCGGGAACTGACGGGGAGGTTGGGTTCAAGTCGGCCTGGCAAAGTGATGACAAAAATGTGGGAGTAGGCGAGCAGGAAATTATGAAAATAAATGGAACGGATGGTTTCGAAGTAGAAATTCGTTTCAAAAAACCATTTGAGGGCATTAGTCAAGCCGAATATAGATTGGATAGTTTGGCTGAGAACCAAACCAAAATAACCACTACTTTTTACTCTGAAAACCCCTTCCCCATCAATTTGATGATTCCTATAATCAAAAACATGCTGAAAAAAGACATGGATCAAAATTCTGCTAATCTGAAAAGGCAGTTGGAGCAATAATTTTCTTCATAGTAGGAATTGGACTCAAGGCCGATTCCTACAGTATTTTGATCTTTAAATGAAATTATTGGGATTGCTAAAATTTTACTACTCTCCAAAAAGCTTCTTTATTTTTCAAATCTTTATCAAAAAGTAATGGATAATCTTTGCGATTTCGTACTGGAAAATTGTCTAGCCAACTTCTTCTATCAGAAATATTCCAAAAAGTGATTGCAGTAATATTTTTTTTGTATTTTCTAAAAATCTCAAAAATATATTGATAAACTTCCTCCTGTTTTTTCTTTTTTTCTGGTGTAAATTGGGTATCATAATCTTCGGCTTTTCTATCACGACTATTATGCTCTTTTGGGTAAACTGAAATGTCCAATTCAGTAATATGAATAGGCAAATTTAATGTAGAAAAATCGGCTAAAGTTTGCTCTAATTTCTCTTTAGTAGGCTCATTTACAGCCCAGTGTGCTTGCAAGCCGATCCCTTGAATGGGCACTCCTTTTTCTCGCATTTCTTTCACCATTTTAATTATTTTTGCTCTTTTTATATCCGAAATCTCGTTATAATCATTGTAAAATAGTAAGGCCTTAGGATCCGCCTCATGAGCAAATTGAAAAGCTTTTTCGATAAATTCTTCTCCAGCAATTTGGTAAAAAAGAGAAGGGCGATAAACCTCATCTGGCTTATCTGAAATGACCTCATTTACCACATCCCAAGCATACACTTTGCCTTTATACCGCCCTGCCACTGCAAAAATATGGTCCTTCAATCGTTGTAAAAGCACTTCTTTTGTTA
>JAZKGO010000086.1:0-8453 GCA_040385875.1 Bacteroidota bacterium | reverse complement strand
CCTGCCACTGCAAAAATATGGTCCTTCAATCGTTGTAAAAGCACTTCTTTTGTTACTTGCTTACCTGTTATCGAATCAGTAAAAAACCATTTTGGTGTTTGACTATGCCAACATAAGGTATGGCCTCTCATTTTGATGTTATTACGATTGGCAAAAGCAAATATTGAATCTGCATCTGCCCAATTGTATTGATTTTCGAGTGGATGGATAGGCCCCATTTTCATTACATTTTCCGCTGTCATACTTGAAAAATGTTTAGTCACTAAATTTCCTTCATCGGTTTTCAAAGCTCTTGGCGAAACAGCCACCCCCATTCTAAAATAGTCTGAATAATAATCTTTTAGCCCTTTTGTACTATCGAAGTTTGAATGGTTTTTTGTATTAGATTGGATAGAATTTCTGGTGCAACTGAATCCTAATAGTGACAATCCGATTAAATAAAGTAATGTAATTTTTAGCATTTATTTTATAATTAAAGTTTATAAAACTAATTGAAAATTATTTTGAATTGCTAATAAATGCTACATATTTGCTGTCAGGGCTCCAAGAAGGCGTATTAATGGTACCCTGGCCACCAAAAAGAAAGGCGATTGTTTTAGGTATCCCACCAGAGGATGGCATAATTCGAAGCATCACTTTTTTGTAAAATGGGTGTTGCGTAGGTTCAATGTCTTTCGGAAATGAAATATAAAGAATCTGCTTTCCATCGGGCGAAAAGTGAGGGAACCAATCATTGTATTCGTCAAACGTAACCTGCTCCTTTTGGCTTCCATCGGCTCGCATTCGCCAGATTTTCATGGTGCCAGTTAGCACTGAATTAAAATAAACATATTTACCATCAGGGCTGTATTCTGGCCCATCGTCCAAAATGGCAGTATTGGTGAGTGCGGTCTCTTTTTTGGTGGCCAAATCCACCGTCCAAATATCATATTGATTTTTTCTTTGCCCTGTAAAAATCAGCTTTTTAGCATCGGGCGACCAGCCATGCAGATACGAATGCCCACTATCTGGTGAGGTAATTTGTCTAGGATTATCAGAGCCATTAATTGGCAAAGTAAAAATAGTAGAAGTTCGTTTTGCACCTACATGATGGCTAATTGCCAATTGCTTACCATCCATAGATATCACGTGATCGTTATTATTTTGAATTTTATCCCCTGTATTCAATTGAGAAATTTGGCCAGCGGCTATATCGTATTTATACATTTTACCTTCAGAATTATAGAGCAAAAACTTTCCATCTTTTGACCAGTTTGGGGCTTGCAACGAGTTGGGGGCATTATGCAGAATCTTTCTCACACCCGTTTTCACGTCCATAATTTCTAAATTGCTACCGATATAGTCACGATAGGGTCGCCAACCCTCTGGAGGTGGAATAGTGATGCGAACATTGCTAAAAATTGCCGTTTCTGAAACGTTGGCTTCATGAGAGCAAATGAAAAGACCTGCAAAAACCTCCTCATTTAATGCCAATTCCTTTGAAACAGATTTGTAATTCTCACCAAAAGTAGCCGCAGAAAACGTAAAAACATTTCCTACTCGTTGCAATTCAATATTTACCGGATGGTAACTTAATAATATAACTTGCTCAGTTTCGGCACTTTCAGTCGATCGATATTGAAGCGAGGTTAAAATATCACCATGCACACAGGCATCGGCATAGGCAGACGAACCCAATAGCGAATTTCGAGCCATAATCCCAATTTTTCGATGTGGATTTACGCCTGCTCCCATAAATTTAACAGTTGCGTTTATGGTAAAATCACCCTTAATTTTTTTATACAAAAAATTAAATTGGTCTGTTTTTCCCCACATATTCTCACCTGCCCCAGTCATTGTATATTCCTGATTTTCAACATTATAATTGAATAGTCCTGGCAAAGCAGGATCTCCAATATCAATTACTTCGTCGAAAAAGCCATATTTTCCTGAATTTTGACCGATGGATAAATGAGCAATCAAGCTCATCAAAAGAACTGTTTTGGTGATTTTTTCAAACATTTTATATTTCGTTTAGAGTTTAATATTTGATCAGTATTAGCTAGGTATCCTATTTATTTAAAATATCTAGCTGCATATTCTAAAAAAATGGGCCAATTTGGGGCAGGAGTATGACCTCCATTATGTTGGCGATAGGAAATTTCCCTGTCCAACAGACTTTCCTCAACTTTGGGTAATATTGAGGTACCTAAATCTTTTTTGCCCAATAATTTATAGGCGGGGCCGGCCTCTACGGCAGCCATAAAAGTTCCTTTCACATCCACCCAAGCATCGCCCACATTACCTGAACTGATAAAAACAGGTCTGGGAGCACACATGGCTATTAATTGGTGAGAATCCACTGGCAAATCGCTCCAAGTGAGGGGTCCAGCATATTTAATAAAATTACCTGCCATCCAATGATATTCGTTGGCAGCCGCTACATTTTCAACCAACTCACCAGCATTTCTTCTATGCAATTTGGCACCGCCCTCACCTGACGAACTGATGAAACCAATGGCAAAACGTTCGTCATAAGCTTGCGTGACCAATGCCGCCTTTCCATAACGGGAGTGGCCACCAATCGCTACCGAATTAGCATCCAATTCAGGCAAAGAACTGAAATATTCCAAAGCCCGTCCAGCACCCCAAGACCAAGCTCTGAGACTACCCCAATCATCGGGTTTGCGACGCTCTCCTTTATTCATCAGGCCGATTATTCCCTGAGTGAGCCCAGCACCATTATCGGCCTGAATACTGGTTGGTATTAAAATGGCCGCCGCCCAACCTCTTTTGAGCGTTTCAATCTGCCAAACCGGTGTAGGGATTGGGGCTCTAGTGGTATCACCAGGTCGCCGAAAAGCACCGAAGCTAAATTCCATAATTACTGGTGATTTTTTAACTGTATTTTTGGGCTGAATAAGGGTCAAAAGAATATTTACATTAATCTTTGGATAAGATGAATTATCCACTTTTCCTACTAATCGCTTAATAGTCACTGGTATATCGGCAATGGTGCTATCAGTGGAACGAGCAATTTGCCAATCAACTTTAGGAGTATTTTCGGGCATCCTACCGTATATTTCCCGATCAAACTCTTCCTTTATTTCGGCTCTTCTGGTTTTCCATTTTTTAGCTGAATTTACCTTTTTCCCATTTTTAAAAATCAATAAAGCAGGAAGGATAGGAAATGGGTTGGCTTTTGACTCGTCATAATTGGCTGCATTGGGGGCTTTCGGGTCACTCCCATTGGCGCCTTGACGTATTTTATCGATGCCTAATTTTTGCATCATATCCTTATGGTCGGCTTGAGTAAGTTTGTTCAGGCTGTCTCGGGCAGCCTGTGACAGTTGCGCCATGGATTTCGGCAAAAAAAGAGCTAGCAATAAAATCACAAAAAGATTTTTCATGTATAGATAATTGATTTTAAAGGCTACATGGAATTCCATGATTTTGATAAAACTTTCTCTTTATTAGTATTTGTGATAGTAAAATCATGTTCATTTCATGTATAATAGATTTAAGAGTGTCTAAAGTAAGCAATTATTAAACAGAACTATGTCCTTTTTTAGGGTACCTCTTCAAAATCAACCATTTAGAAAGCTATTAAAAAAATAACCCAAACAATAATTGATACAAATTATCTAAAATTTTGGTAAATTGAATTTCTAAAACATTTAACCCTTTGATTCAGTTTTAAAGAATATGAAAAAATTTACATTTTACAAACTTATCTTCCTATTTACTCTTTCGACTTCCATTAGTTTTGCTCAACCTAATACGGAAAATGCGGTGATCAGCACTATCAAAATAAATGACCATATTCATATGCTTCAATGGTCGGGAGCGGGTAATATGATGTTGCTATCTGGAAAAGATGGGAATATTTTAATTGACGATCAGTTTGCGCCACTTTCTGTCAAAATAAACAATGCCATCCAAGCGGTAAACCCGGGCAATGTAAAATTTTTGTTTAATACCCATTATCACGGCGACCATTCTGGTGGGAATGCCAATTTTGCAAAAATGGGTGCGACAATTTTTGCCCATGCCAATGTCAGAGCCCGCTTAACTGCCGACTCAACTCATTTGAAATTTGCAAAAAAGACCAATCCAGAACCAAAAGAAGCTTGGCCAGTCATTACCTATCAAGAAGGTATGAATTTGTATTTGAATGAAGAAGAAGTAGTTATATTTCATGTTGACAATGCCCATACCGATGGCGACGCTTTATTTTATTTACCAAAAAGCAATGTAATTCATACTGGCGATTGTTTTATGAAAGGTCGGTTTCCATTTATTGATCGTAATTCTGGCGGTTCAGTCAATGGATGGCTAAGGGTTGCTTCTTATGTTTTGACAGTCATTGACGATGAAACAACTATTATTCCAGGCCATGGCGATCTTGCCAATAAAAAGGACTATCGAGCGGTGAGAGACGCCGTAATGTTGGTAAGGGACGGAGTAAAAAAGGCTTTGAAATCCCAACAAAGTTTAGAACAAATACTGGCAGCCAATATTACCAAAGACTTTGAAACCAACTTTGGAAGCGGCTTCATAAAAGGCGAAGCATTGATTAAAACAATCTATGAGGAGCTCAGTGCATCAAAATAAAACTGACTTATTCAAAAATGATGGTTTTGTTTCCAGAGATAAAAACTCGGTCTTCAAATACTAATTTAAGGGCTTTTGCCAATACAATTTTCTCGACGTCCCGGCCAGCAGCTGCAATCTCCGCTACTGTTTTCGTATGATTTACCGCAATTACATCCTGAAATATGATTGGCCCCTCATCCAAATCGTCGGTTACAAAATGAGCGGTGGCCCCAATAATCTTCACCCCTCGTTCATGGGCTTGGCGATAGGGATTGGCCCCAATAAATGCAGGCAAAAAGGAATGATGAATATTGATAAGTTTGTATTGGTATTTTTCGGTAAACTGAGGGGTTAGTATTCTCATAAATTTTGCTAAAATGATATAATCAAATTCATAATTCGAGAGTACTTCATTTAATTCTTTTTCATGTTTGAGTCTATCCTCAATTTCAGTTCCTTCCGCAGGTAAATAATGGTATTTTACTCCAAACTTACTCACCAAATCTTGTAAAGAGTCATGGTTACTGATTACCGCTAATATATTGAAAGGCAAATCATTAAACTCGTTTCGGATCAACAAATCACTTAAGCAATGGTGCTCTTTGGTGGCCAAAACTACCACATTTTTTTTCCGCTGAATTTGTACGTCTATTTGTGCTTTTTCAGGTAAAATATTCTTCAATTTCCTTAAAATATCATTGGAATCTGCCTCTCCGCTATATAAAACTCGCATAAAAAAGGTTTCGGTATCGGGGTCCACATATTCATCAGTACGCTCAACATTGGTATCACTTTGAAATAAAACTCCTGTAATTTTATGAACCAGACCCTTCTGATCCGTGCAAATAATACTTAAAATATAATTAGTCATTTATAAGAGCTAAAATCGGATTTTTGAAAATTGAAAAACTTGGTATTATATGAATTTTCTAAAATATTATTTAATATTTAATATATTCAAACACAAAAAAAGCAAATAATCTATTCATTTCTTACATTTGCATAATAAATATGTGAAACATAATACTAAAAATCAATATTTTCAGAAAATGGAAAAAATTAAAGTAGCAAACCCTGTTGTTGAGTTGGATGGTGATGAAATGACTCGTATCATTTGGAAATTCATTAAAGATAAATTGATTGTTCCTTATTTAGATGTGGACATCAAATATTATGATTTGGGTATGGAATATCGTGACGAAACCAATGATCAGGTTACGATAGATTCAGCAGAAGCTATAAAAAAATACGGAGTAGGGATTAAATGTGCTACCATTACACCTGACGAGGCTCGTGTTAAAGAATTTAATTTAAAACAAATGTGGAAAAGCCCAAATGGTACCATCCGCAACATTTTGGACGGTACCGTTTTTCGTGAGCCAATTGTATGCCAAAATGTACCTCGTTTGGTGTCAAACTGGACCACCCCAATTATTGTGGGTCGTCATGCCTTTGGTGATCAATACAAAGCCACTGATTTTGTGGTACCAGGTAAAGGAAAACTGACAATGAAATTTGAAGGAGAAGATGGAAAAGTAATTGAGCATGTGGTATATGAATTCAAAGGTGGTGGTGTGGCAATGGGGATGTACAATATTGATGAATCAATCAAAGGTTTTGCACATTCATGCTTCAATGTGGCTCTCACTAAAAAGTGGCCTTTATACCTTTCTACAAAAAATACAATTTTAAAGAAATATGATGGTCGTTTCAAAGACATTTTTGAGGAGATTTATCAAGCTGATTATAAAACAAAATTCGAGGCGGCTGGCATTGTTTATGAACATCGCTTGATTGATGACATGGTAGCCTCAGCTTTGAAATGGAGTGGCTCTTTTGTATGGGCTTGTAAAAATTATGATGGCGATGTGCAGTCTGATTCTGTGGCACAAGGCTTCGGTTCATTGGGATTAATGACTTCCGTTTTAGTAACTCCAGATGGGGAAACAATGGAAGCAGAGGCTGCTCACGGTACTGTAACCCGCCATTTCCGTGATCATCAGGCAGGTAAGCCTACCTCCACTAATCCAATCGCATCCATATTTGCCTGGACAAGAGGCCTTGAATTCCGTGGTAAAAAAGATGGAAATCAGGCACTTATTAATTTTTGCCAAACATTAGAAAGAGTTTGTGTGGAAACTGTGGAATCAGGAAAAATGACTAAGGATTTGGCGGTATGTATTCACGGTAACAAAGTCAGTCATGGTGATCATTACCTGTATACTGAAGAATTTTTGGATGCAATTGATCAAAATTTAAAAGCAGCTTTAGCTTAAAATAAGACAAATATTAAATTTTGAATTATTTTTAATTCAATTATTAGGGATTAGATTTTCGTAAATCTAGTCCCTTTTTTCTATATTTAAATCCACAAAATAGATTTTTAAAAATTGCATAATTCATAAATGGCTTTAATCTCAAAGAAAAAAATACCTTTTCGTATCAATGGCAGTTTCCGCAAATATTTAAAAAAGTATGGTCGTGAAATGGAGCTTCCAATTGAATACAATGATCTGAAGCGCTATACCAATACCATTGCATTATATGACAAAAAAGGCCAAGATACTTTTTGGGAAACGGTATTTTATAACCCCAACGAAATTGATCAGATTTATGAAAGCCTAAAAAGAATCTATGCCGACCTCCGTGCCGATGGGGATATTTCTGTGATGAAACATTTAGTGGTCGACCGGGTGGATAATTGTACCTATGCCAATACACAGCCCTTTAGGATTAGAATCGTGAATAAAGTAAATGATAATTTCGATTATTTTTATATTAAAAAAGCCGACGCCTCAAGAGTATATGGTTTAGAATTAGAGCATATTTTATCCCCAAACCGCATCAGCTTTATAACTTTTAATGATACCCTGGTGGAGGAGCATATTGCAGGCATTCCAGGCGACCAATTCTTCAAAACAGAGCTACAATCTTTTGATTTAAACGCCATTAGGCTGTCAAAAGAGTTTATTAAATTTACAGAAAGGTGTTTGGTTGTACTACTTGGCGATATGCATTCTGCCAATTTTGTGATTGTAAAAACACCCGATTTTGAGGAAGTTTACTACAGGATACGTCCAATCGATTTTGATCAGCAAAGTTATGAAGGCAAAAGATCGGTATATCAGCCCCAATATTTCAAACAGAATAACCCTCTTATAGAAATGGGGATGAAATATATGACTCCAGAGTCGGTAAAACAATACCAAATTGAGGAAAGGTCATTGATTTCGGGTAGATTAAAAGCTGAAAAACAAAGAGTTTACGAAATGCTCGAAGTGATGGCCCGTGATGAAATATCGACTGTTGAAAATATTGAACAACTAAAAAAAGAACTCTCGAAGTTTTATAAAAATCCAATATTTTTAAAATGCAAAACGATGGGCGAAATTGTATGGACCAGCTTAGAACAAGTATTAATACATTAATTATTTGACTGAAAAAAACAACAAACAAAAGCCAGCAATCAAGCATAAACCACCAATGGGAGCCACAGCCCCAAATAAATTGATTCCCGTAAAGCATATTAAATAGAGCGAGCCTGAAAATACGATTGTACCAACGGTGAATAAATAGCCAGATAAATGATTGAATTTATTTTTATATTCGGCAGGAATCAAACTCACAATAAGCAGAGCAAAGGCTCCATAAAACTGATATTTTACCGCAGTTTCAAAAGTATCAAGTTTAGACGATGCCAAAAGCATAGGCTTTAATAAATGAGCACCAAATGCACCAATTGCCACGGATAAAGCGCCCATAACTGCACCTAACTTAAAGAATATTGTATTCATGTTATCTTGGAAATTCAATCTGTACTAAAGAAGAGCATCAAATTTATAAAAAAATATCAGTATAAGCATCCAATTTCATCGATA
>JAZKGO010000085.1:0-4782 GCA_040385875.1 Bacteroidota bacterium | reverse complement strand
CTGATTTAGGCATAATTGCGCTCACAAATAGCATTAGTGACCTGAACCAAGTGACCGTAACTGCTAAAAAACCTTTTATCGAGCAAAAAATAGATAGGGTGGTCATCAATATCAAAAATAGCATTACCAGCGCTGGCGGAACGGTGCTGGATGTATTACAAAAAAGCCCGGGAGTGGTGGTAAATAGACAATCGGCTACCATCAATATGAGTGGTAAAGCAGGAGTACAGGTAATGATTAATGGCAGATTGAGCTATGTCCCTGCCAATGCATTGATCTCCATGCTGGAAGGCATCAATTCTAACAATGTGGAACGGATTGAGCTCATCACCACACCACCTTCTAAATTTGATGCGGGTGGCAATGCTGGTTATATCAATATTGTAATGGCTCCCAATGCCGATGAGGGCTTTAATGGATCTTATTCTTTGACAGCCGCAGGCTTCAACGGTTCCGCACCTGCAGCCAATGCCGATTTTAACTATCGAAAGAAAAAAATAAACCTTTATGGCGGCTACTCATTTAGCAGGCGTGCTCAAATGCAATATGTGGACAATAATAGGGATGTTTTATACGAATCTAAATCGATTGAAACCACAATTTACTCAATAAGGGATCCCTATCAATTGAATCATGGAATTAGAATAGGAATGGATTATCAGCTTTCAAAAAATACAACACTAGGTTTTTTGGCTTCCGGTTACAACAATAAATTTGCCATGGATGCCAATAATACCTCTGTTACAAAAATCAATAGGGTTGAAAACGCAAATATTGCCATCACAAACGATGAAGTAAATCAATGGAAGCATGGCATGCTAAATCTTAATTTACAACATATCTTAAAAAGCGGAGCCGATCTAAGCCTTAATATTGACTATTTGAAATATGACAATTTCAATCCTGTAAAATATGTAAACAGCTATTTTGAAAGCGATCAATTATCAAAAGTGGACAATTTAGGAAGTTCAAAAAGAACCGTTATTGATATATTACCTATTCAATTGGATTATAACAAAAAGCTAAATGACAAAACTACTATTGAAGGGGGTGCTAAAATGGTCATTTCAAAATTCACCAATGATGTTTTGGTTGAGCAATTGTTACAAAATGTTTGGACTCCTGATACGGAGTTTACCGCTAATTATAAATTGAACGAAAATGTTGCTGCTGCTCATAGTTCAATGTCCTACAATATGAATCCCAAAAATACTTTGAAAGTAGGCTTAAGGTATGAATACACCACCAGTAATTTAGGGTCGGAAAAGCAAGCCAATATTGTGGACAGAAAATACGGTTATTTGTTTCCTACCACCTATTGGAGTCACAAATTCAATGACAATCATTCGGTAAACTTCACCTATAATAAACGAATAAATAGGCCTACATTTAATAATTTGGCCCCTTTCTTAATATTTTCTGATCCAAACACCTTCATATCTGGCAACTCCGCTTTACAGCCAGCCATTGCCAATAATTTGGGGATTAATTATTCTTTGAAGACTTTAAACTTTTCGTTAAACTATGGTCATGAAAAGTTTACAATTGGCGACTTTCAATTTAAAGTGAATCCTGAAACCAACAAGCAATACAATACAGCTGAAAACTTAAAGTATACCGAATCTGTGAATGCCACATTTTCAATACCCACCAAAATCACCAACTGGTGGAACTCCCAAATCAATATCAACAGCAGTTGGAACCACGCTGTAGCGGACTATTTGACTCCTACTGTTTCTGTGAAAATATTCAATTATAATCTATCTGGCTTTCAAAGTTTTACGGTTAGCAAAAACGTAAGTATGGAATTGTCAGGCTTTTATCAGTCAAAAAGTCTATTCGGTATTGCCGTTATGAAATCATTCGGACAAATAAATCTTGGCACTCAGTTCAAAATGCCAAAGAGTAATTCCGATTTAAAGCTAGGTGTTGATGACATTTTTTCTACCATGAAATTTAATTTTGAGAATATTTCAGAGGCACTTGGCTATAATGCTTATATCAATTTGAATATGCAGCGTCGACTTTTTAAAATCACTTATAGCAAAAATTTTGGCAACACTATTTTAAAAGCGAAAAGAGCAAGAGCAACCGCCAGCGATGCTGAAAGGAAAAGGGTAAGTAATTGAACCCGTCGGGTTAAAATCCGAAATAAAAGGCTGTTAGAGAATTGGGGGGATCCAACTATTTGCACTTAAACTTTTCTGCCGTTAAATAAAAACCAGAGATTCTCTATATGAAAGTTCCAATTTTAAATATAAATTTAGTAAAAGCCTGAAAATCAATTAGGTTTGACTAAATACCCTTTTGATTCTATTTGAATTTCTATATTAACCTAACCAATGGGATTTTACTTCCATATAAATAGATAAACTAAAAATGAAAAACTTTAGAAACAAAATCATTTTATTGTTAATTGTAGTCTTTTTTGCCTTATCTCTAAAAGCACAACTACGCATCAATGGTAAAGTACGGACTAATCTCAATGAGCCACTTATCAGCAGTAATGTACTCTTACATAAAGCCGCTGATAGCAGTTTGGTAAAAGGAACCATCACAAATATTGAAGGTGAATTTTCAATCGAAAATATTAGCGCCGGCAAATACTTTATATCCATCAGTTATACGGGTTTTAACACGGAAATTAGACCGCTTGATATTTCAAACCCTATCACTGATTTGGGCACTATAGGTCTCACAAATAGCATAAGCGATTTGAACCAAGTCACAGTTACAGCTAAAAAGCCATTTATAGAGCAAAAGATTGATCGGATTGTCATTAATGTCAAAAATAGCATTACCAGCGCAGGCGGAACTGTGCTGGATGTGTTACAAAAAAGCCCAGGAGTAGTGGTAAACCGACAATCGGCCACGATAAATATGAGCGGTAAATCGGGAGTACAAGTAATGATTAATGGTAGATTGAGCTATGTGCCAGCCGAAGCGCTTATGTCAATGTTAGAGGGTATCAATTCCAATAGTGTGGAAAGAATTGAACTCATTACCACACCCCCTTCAAAATTTGATGCGGGTGGCAATGCAGGGTATATCAATATTGTAATGGCTCCCAATGCCGATGAGGGCTTTAACGGATCCTATTCATTGACAGCTGCAGGCTTCCATGGTTCCGCACCATCTGCTAATGCAGACTTTAACTATCGAAAGAAAAAAATAAACCTTTATGGTGGTTATTCATTTAGCAGACGATCTCAATTACAATATATTGACAATTATAGGCTTGTTCGTACCGAATTCAAAACCACTGAAACTACTATAAATTCAGTTAGAGACCCTTATCAACTGAATCATGGCATTAGAGTTGGCCTAGATTACCAACTTTCGAAAAAGACAACCCTCGGTTTTTTGGTTTCTGGTTACAATAATAAATGGGCTTTAGATGCTAATAATAAGTCCAACACTAAAACCAATAATATTGAAAATACAAGTATTGACATTAAAAATGACAATATAAATAGGTGGAAACATGGTATGGTAAATTTAAATGTACAACACTTTTTCAAAAACGGTGCGGATTTAAGTTTAAATATTGATTATTTAAAATATGACAATTTCAACCCTTCAACGTATGTCTATAATTATTTAGAAAGTGGTCAATTATTAAATAAAGAGAATTTAGCGAGCTCAAAAACAACCGTTATTGACATATTGCCAGTTCAATTAGATTATAACAAAAAACTAAATAACAAAATCACAATTGAATTAGGAGGTAAAATGGTTCTTTCAAAATTCACTAACAATGTTTTGGTAGAGCAATTGATACAAAATGTTTGGACTCCTGATACAGAGTTTACTGCCAATTATAAGTTGAAAGAAAATGTAGCTGCTGCCCATAGTTCACTGTCTTACAATATGAATCCAAAAACCAGTCTAAAAGTGGGCTTAAGATATGAATACACCACCAGTAATTTGGGATCAGAGAGTCAAGCCAATATTGTAGACCGAAAATATGGTTATTTGTTCCCAACAACCTACTGGAGTCATAAATTCAACGACAACAATTCCATCAATATCACCTATAATAAACGAATAAATAGACCTTCTTTTAATAATTTGGCTCCTTTTGTTACATTCATTGACCCCAATACATTCATTTCTGGGAATTCCGCTTTACAACCTGCTATTGCCAATAATTTTGGCGTTAATTATACATTAAAGCGCTTAATTTTTTCAATAAACTATGGTCATGAAAACTTTACGATTGGTGACTTTCAGTTAAAAATAAACCCAGAGACCAACAAACAATATAATACTGCTGAAAATTTAAAGTTTACTGAATCTGTGAATGCAACCGTATCAATACCTACAAAAATCACAAGCTGGTGGAACTCCCAAATCAATATCAACAGTTCATGGAACCACGCCGTAGCAGACTATTTGAAGCCCACGGTTTCTGTGAAAATATTCAACTATAATCTATCAGGCTTTCAAAGTTTTACTCTTAATAAAAACGTGAGTATGGAATTGTCAGGCTTTTATCAGTCAAAAGGATTACTTGGCATATCTATTATGAAATCGTTTGGGCAATTAAACTTTGGAACACAAATTAAAATGGCAAAAAGCAATTCATCATTAAGACTAGGAGTTGATGATATATTTTCTACCATGAAATTTCATTACATAACCAAATCTGATGCACTCGGCTACAATGTAAATATGAATGTAAATATGCAGCGTCGACTTTTTAAAATCACTTATAGCAAAAATTTTGGCAACACTATTTTAAAAGCGAAAAGAGCAAGAGCAACCGCCAGCGATGCTGAA
>JAZKGO010000084.1:0-43300 GCA_040385875.1 Bacteroidota bacterium | reverse complement strand
ACTAAATTTGTGCTTTTATTGAACACCTATAACCTATTATAAACAAACATTTTACAATACATATTTCAATCACCGAAACGTTAATTTCCCATATAATTTAAATAAATGATGCAAAGCCTATCAAAAGGAATTTTAGTATTTTGTTTTGTAGTTTTCAAAATCAGCTCCACTACTGCCCAAGGTACTTCCATTAATGGGGGTTCAAATGCCAATAGAGTACCCATCCCAGCAGTTCCATTTTTATCAATTGCGCCTGATGCACGTGCTGCTGGTATGGGCGATGTAGGTGCTGCGACCACGCCCGATGCTAATTCGACCTTTTGGAATCCTTCTAAATTAGCCTTTATTGAGCAACCAAATGGTGTTTCGCTTTCCTACACCCCTTGGCTCAGAAATTTGGTGAATGACATGTCCTTATCCTATTTATCAGGTTTTTATCGGATTGATAAGAATTCAACATTGGCAGCAACCATCAATTATTTTGATTTGGGTTATATCCAATTCACTAACGATCAAGGTATCACTACTGGCGACTATTATTCCAAAGAATTTTCTTTTGGTGCCTCTTATGCCCGGAAGCTTTCGGCTAATCTAGGGGTAGGCGTTAGCTTGAGATATATCAATTCAGATTTAACAGGTAATAATGTAATCAACGGAGTAGCTACTAAACCCGGCACGTCAGCATCAGGTGATATTTCTGTTTATAGAAGTCCTAAAACAGCCTCAGGCAAACCACTCACGTGGGCCTGGGGTGCCAATATTTCTAATTTAGGTGGTAAAATCAACTATGGTGGAAGTGGTGGAAAATATTTTATTCCGACCAATTTCAGATTAGGAACCTCCATGAATTACAAGAAATCAGCTTTTAACAGGCTTACTGTAAGCTTGGATATGAACAAATTAATGATACCAACGCCTCCTCAAAGAAATGAAAAAGGAGAAATAATAAGTGGTAAGGACATTAACGAAGGCTCAGCATTAGGTAGAATATTCGGCTCATTTGCGGATGCTCCCGATGGTTTCGGTGAAGAACTTAAAGAAATCACTTGGAGCTTAGGGGCTGAATATGCCTATAAAGAGCAATTTATGTTTCGCACTGGATATTTTTATGAAAACAAAGAAAAGGGTGGTCGCTCCTATTTGACTGCAGGTTTTGGTGCTAAGTTTTCAAACAAATATACTTTTGACTTTGCTTATCTTTTTCAACCAACTCAATCGGGCAATACCAACCCGCTCAACAATACTTTGAGATTTTCATTAGGTGTGTTTTTCGACAAAAAAACTAAATCTACTACGGATGAGCCTAATTTAAATTAACAAATAAAGTATTAACGTTTAATTAAATGGCACCCTAAATTTGGTGCCATTCTTTTTTCCTGAAATAAATAAAAAATTGCATTTTTTACGATTAATAATTTTCAATGGTTCTCGATCGCTCAATAGCTCCTACCCCTTTTCCTTTTCAAGATATCCAAATTCCTGGTTTGGAAAAGAAAATTTTAAGTAATGGAAATCCTCTCTATATTGTTAATTGTGGTGAGCAACCCATTGTACGATTTGAAATGATTTGGGAGGCGGGCAATAAATTTGAAACTAAAACTGGCCAATCATACTTTACCATTAAAATGCTTAGCGAAGGTACACACAGCTTTTCTTCCAATGAAATAGCTGAGAAATTTGCAAGTATAGGCTATTTTATCGAGTTTTCACAGGGATCTGAAAGAGCGATGATCACCTTAAATGGATTGACAAAACACTTAAACAAGGCCTTAGAAATTCTAAGCGACCTTGTTCTTAATCCAATTTTTCCGGAAAAAGAATTTTTGAATTTAAAAACAGTTTCAAAGCAGCATCTTTCGGTAAATCTAGAAAAAACTTCCTATTTGGCCAGCGTAGTGTTCAAAGAAAATGTTTTTGGAAGTAACCATTACATTGGTAAAAGCCTGAGTATGGCCGACATAGATTTAATTAATAGAGCTGATTTACTTCAGTTTTATAATGATTTCATTAAAAACAAAGCGTTTAAAATTTTTGCTGCAGGAAAAATTGAAAAAACTGAAATTGATTTAATTAACCAATTTTCATCAATTTTTATCAATGAGCTAACAATTTATGGCGAAGAGCCGACCATTACAGCCCAATATGATGGAAAGCAATTGGTCATTGAAAAAGAGGGTTCTTTGCAATCATCCATCAGAATTGGGCGAAGGATGATTGATCGAAAACATGAAGATTACTATCCTTTGAAAGTTTGTAATACCATTTTGGGGGGCTATTTTGGCTCAAGATTAATGAAAAATATCAGAGAGGAAAAAGGCTATACTTATGGAATTTCATCGAGCCATTTGCCCATTCCCAATTACGGTTATTTATTGATTGGTACAGACGTTAAGAGGGAATTTACGCAAAATACCATTGATGAAATACACAAAGAAATTTCAAAATTACAAACTGAACTTGTGGGGAATCAAGAATTGGAAGTGGTGAAGAATTTTATTATTGGGGATTTCGCAGGCTCACTCAATACGCCTTTTGATATTGCCGATAAGCATAAGGTGGCTATCAATGAAGGATTACCCGCTGGATATTACAATGATTTCGTTCAAAATGTTTTGAGTGTCACAAACCAACAAGTTTTGGAAATGGCAAAAAAATACTTTTCAAAAGAAAGCCTGTTTGAAGTAGTTGTGGGTGGCAAATAAACTAAACTGTAAATTGTGCAATTGTCGCAAACTGTTGTACACGATCTCTGATTTCGTCTAATGAGAGGTGAAGCATCCTTTCGGTCCCAAATTTTTCCACACAAAAAGACGCCATTGCCGATCCGTAAACCACTGCACGCTTCATATTGTCAAAAGTAAGGTCATCAGTATAAGCTAAATAACCAATAAATCCACCCACAAAAGTATCACCTGCACCAGTTGGATCAAAAACCTCCTCTAGTGGTAAGGCTGGACAATAAAACATTTTTTCACCTTTAAAAAGCAATGCCCCGTGCTCTCCTTTTTTTATAATCAAGGTTTTTGGACCCATCTCCATAATAACTTTTGCTGCTCTTTTAAGTGAATAATCACCTGACAACTGTCTCGCTTCTTCATCATTAATGCAAAGAATATCCACCATTTTCAAAACAGCCTTCAAGTCATCCATGGCAATATCCATCCAAAAATTCATGGTATCAAGTACGATTAATTTCGGCTTTTTTTCTAATCGCTCAATTGCTTTTCGCTGTACTTGTGGTGTTAAATTGCCAAGCATCAAAAACTCGCAATCTTGATAAGCAACGGGGATAATAGGATCAAAGTCGGCCAGCACATTCAGTTCGGTAACTAGTGTATCACGACCAATCATATTATCATGGTACTTTCCAGACCAATAGAATGATTTTTCTCCCTTTTTTACCTGCATTCCATCTAAATTAATTCCTTTAGCAATTAATGTGTCTGAATACTCTTTAGGGAAGTCCTCACCTACAACAGCCACAACATTGATCTTTTTAGTAAAAAAGGAAGCTGATAAACTTATATAAGTACACGATCCTCCTATTATTTTGTCGGTTTTCCCATAAGGTGTCTCTATGGCATCAAAAGCCATGGTTCCAATTGCTAATAAACTCATTTATAATTAGTTATTAAATTTTCGATTACTAAAAACTCAAAAAAAACCGACTAAAATTTTTCCTTTCAAAACGCAAATTTCCTTAAAATTCCTTCAATTTCATTTTTTATTGAATTGCAACTATTAAAGAGTAGTAAAGATACAAATTAATATAATTTAATTGACTAAAAATACAATTCTATTCATGTTAAAACTAGCATAATTGATTAAATTTGCCCTTTATATCAAAGTAGATAATGAATATTTATTATTGAATTCCGTTACTCTATAACTAAATTATTCCCGCCTTTTGGCGATTATAAAAAATATCGAATCCCGATTTTATGCAAAGCAAGCTTAGATTATACAACACACTCACTAAAGAAAAAGAAACATTTGAACCCATCAATTACCCTTATGTAGGCATGTACGTTTGTGGCCCCACGGTGTATAATTATGTACATTTAGGTAATGTGCGCACATTTATGACCTTTGATATACTTTACCGGTATTTACTGCATTTGGGCTTTAAGGTGCGATATGTACGTAATATTACGGATGTGGGGCACTTAGTTGGCGATGGAGATGAAGGTGAAGATAAAATTGGTAAAATGGCTAAATTAGAAAAATTAGAGCCGATGGAAATTGTGCAACGCTATACCAATGATTTCCATGAAATCTTGCAAAAGTTCAATTTTTTATCCCCTAGTATAGAACCTTCAGCCACCGGTCATATTGTTGAACAAATTGAAGCAGTGAAAACCTTAATCGAAAAAGAGCTTGCTTATGAGTCAAATGGCTCTGTCTATTTTGATATTGAAAAGTACAATAAAAATGGGGGAGATTATGGTAAACTATCTGGTAGAATATTGGATGACCTCCTCAATGAAACTCGTGATTTGGATGGAGTAGGCGAAAAAAGAAACCCACTTGATTTTGCTCTATGGAAAAAGGCCTCAGCAGAGCATATAATGAGATGGCCTTCGCCTTGGGGTGATGGCTTTCCTGGTTGGCATTTGGAATGTACTTGTATGAGTATCAAATATTTAGGCAATCAATTTGATATTCATGGAGGGGGTATGGATTTGAAGTTCCCACATCATGAATGTGAAATTGCCCAAGCCAAAGGGCTTAAAAATGAAGCCCCTGTAAAATATTGGATGCACTCAAATATGCTTACAGTAAATGGGCAGAAAATGAGTAAATCATTAGGGAATTCATTTTTGCCAGGTGAACTATTTGCTGGTAATCACCCACTTTTGGACCAACCCTACAGCCCAATGACTACTCGCTTTTTTATTTTGCAAGCGCAATACAGAAGCACTTTGGATTTTTCAAATGAAGCTTTAAAGGCCGCTCAAAAAGGATATACAAGACTCATTAACGGGCTTCGTATCATTAAAAAAATACAATATGTGCCAGAAATTGGAATAGATGCAAACTCAAGTCATCAGGCTGAAATTCAGAAATCGATTACAGCAAGTTATGAGGCTATTGATGACGATTTAAATACTGCTGTAGCCATAGCTCAACTATTCAACTTGTTGAAATATATTAATCAATTATACACAGGTCAAATAAAGTTTGCTGAGCTTGGGGAAGCAACTTTTGATAGTTTAAAGAATCACTTTATCGTTTTTATAGAAGAAGTGTTAGGGCTCAAAGAAGAACTAAATGATAATGTTGAGCAAATGGCTAATAGCATGCTAGAGTTATATGCCGAATTCAAAGAACAAAAACAATATGATAAAGTAGATAAAATAAGAGCTTATTTCAAATCTAATAGGCTGGTAATCAAGGATATGAAAACCAAGATAGATTGGGCTTATGAAGAGTAAACTTTAATACCCTAGTCAAGGTCCTAATTAATACGAATTCGACAATACCGTGCAAAAGGAAAATTTGCGTAGCCATTTTTATTGTAAGCAATTTTCAATACGGCATGATATAGCCTCACTAAAAGTAACCACTGAGGCTTTGATTTTAGGTGCTTATGCCGCCATTGAGTCAAAAAATTCTGAAAATATATTGGATATTGGAACTGGAACTGGGATATTAGCCTTGATGGTTGCCCAAAAAACAAAGTGCCTAATAGATGCCATAGAGATTGAGAAGGTTTCGGCTAAACTGGCTCAAGAAAATGTTGAAAACTCTACTTTTAAAGATCAAATCAAAGTCTATCATTGCCCAGTTCAAGCCTTCGATTCTATCAAAAAATATGATTTAATTATCAGTAACCCTCCTTTTTTTGAAAATCATCTTAAATCACCTCAGGCCAAAAAGAACGTTGCAATCCACAATGATTTTTTGCCTTTTCAAGAGTTGGCTTTGGGGCTGCATAGATTAATGCAGAAAAAGGGGAGATTTTTAGTATTGCTTCCGTCCAGTCAATTATTGTTACTAGAGGAAGCTTTAAATCTATTAAATATCAAAAAAACCAAAGAATTTAGAATTCACCATGATCAAAATTCAAAAGTATTAAGAATTATTGCGACCTTTGAGTATAATTTCTCTAGTGTTGAATTAGTCAATTTCTTTATAAAAGATCAAACCGGGAATTACACACGACAATTTGAAGATTTATTAAAAGATTATTATCTCATTTTTAGTTAAATTAAGTAAGAAGTTTGGGATATTAATTTTATTTTTTTGCATCCATGACTAAAAACCTTGACATTTCGGTTATTGTGCCCCTTTACAACGAGGAAGAGTCTTTGCCAGAGCTTTGTACATGGATTTCTCGGGTGATGAATCAAAATAAATACAGCTATGAGGTAATATTGGTGGATGACGGTAGTCGTGATAATTCTTGGGAAGTAACGTCACAGATCTCAGAGCAAAATCCTTCTTTCAAGGCGATTAAGTTTTCTAGAAATTATGGAAAGTCTGCTGCCCTTTATACCGGATTTCAAGCAGCTGAAGGCAAAGTAGTGATAACCATGGATGCGGACCTTCAAGACAGCCCAGACGAAATTCCTGAACTTTATAAAATGATTATTGAAGGTAATTTGGATGTGGTATCAGGTTGGAAGAAAAAACGGCACGATCCTATTTCCAAAACAATCCCTACTAAACTATATAATGCCGTAACACGCTGGGTATCAGGAGTATATTTGCATGATTTTAACTGTGGTTTGAAAGCTTACAAACTTGAAGTAGTAAAAACAATAAGACTCTATGGCGATATGCACCGCTATATTCCAGTAATTGCTAAATGGAATGGCTTTGAAAAAATTGGAGAAAAGGTAGTCATGCACCAAGCTCGAAAATATGGAACAACTAAGTTTGGCTTGCTTCGGTTTCTAGGCTTTTTGGACCTCCTTTCCATTACATTTGTGCATAAATTTGGGAAAAGACCCATCTACTTTTTCGGAAGTTTGGGGGTGTTCTCTTTTTTTATTGGCTCGCTAATCATAGGATGGTTAATAGCTGAAAAAATTTATAAAATTTGGGCTAATATTTCCTATCGAAATCTCACTGACAATCCTCTGTTTTTTATTTCTCTAACAGTAGTAATCATCGGGGTTCAGCTATTTCTGGCTGGTTTTGTGGGAGAATTACTCACCACAAATTCTGAAAGAACAACTGATTATCAAATAAAAGAGAAAATAGGGTTTTGAAAAATCTAAAACTGTAAATCAAAAAATGAAATACCAAGTACATAAATCTCACCCATGGCACGGCATTCCTATTGGAGTAGATGCCCCGAATATTGTCACTGCCTTTATTGAAATTGTGCCTACAGACACTGTAAAATACGAAATAGATAAAGATTCTGGCTATTTAAAAATTGACAGACCACAAAAATTTTCAAACTTGATTCCTGCTTTATATGGCTTTATTCCCCAGACTTATTGTGGTGAAATTACAGCTCAACTTTCTCGAGATCAATCTGGAAAAACCGTTGACAAAGGCGATGGCGACCCATTAGATCTTTGTGTGCTTTGTGAAAAAACAATCACTCATGGTGATATCCTTTGCCAGGCTATTCCAATTGGTGGCTTCCGATTAATTGATAAAGGCGAAGCGGATGATAAAATAATTGCTGTCCTAAAAAATGACCCAATTTATGGCCATTTAAAGGATATATTCGATTGCCCAGCACCCATTTTGGAAAGATTGAGACATTATTTCTTAACTTATAAAAACATACCTGGAGAGTCAACAGCTATTTGTGAAATAGATGAGGTGTATGGAGTAGATATGGCACATGAGGTAATCAAAGCAAGTAGAGAAGATTACAAACATTTGATTTTGGGTTGATTTTGAAGCAAGACTTAAAAGTGATTTTACTTAAAAATCAATTATATTTGCAAATCAAAAATTAATTAAAATGGCTTACCAAAACAACGACATAATCAAAATATCGGGCAATGTGCTTTCTTCTCAATTGGGTGATGAGTCTGTGATATTAGATCACCAACATGGCCTTTATTTTGGGTTAGATAATGTGGGCTCATTTGTTTGGGAAAAAATTCAGGAAAAAGAAATGACTGTTGCAGAAGTGAAAGAGGCCGTTATGCTAGAATTTGAGGCCGATGAAGCAACCGTTGAGTCTGACCTTACAACTTTATTTAACCAATTGAAAGAAGAGAATTTGATTTTATAAACCTTTGATTTTCAATGGATTAAAATCTTGCTATGCTAAAAAAAATCAGCCAGCTTTCAAAATTGCCTTTCAAAGAAATCATTTATTTATTCCCAGCATTTCTATTACTAAGTGTTTCTAAGTTGGCCATTGTGCTGCTACCTTTCAATTTCTTACAAAAGTATTTCCAAATAGTCACTCAAAATCATCAACATATATTGGTTGCCGACTCTGAAATTGAGTTGAAAGCAAACTCAATCAACAGGATTTCTTCAGCTTTTCAATTTTTAAAATTTAGCTGTTTACCTAAAGCTTTGGCTTTGAAATTTTGGTTGAAAAAATATGAGGGTATTAGTGTAAATTTTGGTGTACAAAAAGATCACCAAAATCAATTTATCGCTCATGCATGGGTAAGCAACTGCGATAAAATCATTTTGGGTGACCACCCTAATATCAATTATAAAAGTATTTGGGTTTGGAAATAATTTTCTGCAACTGCTTTTCATGAATATAAGACTAATAGATGATTTCGACCGAAAGTAAATATTATTTTAAAGCATTTGGGCTAACTATTCAATCTCCAATATTATTGAGAGGGCTCATTCCGATTGATAGTATAGAAGAGCCCGATATCAATATTGTATTTCAAAAAATAGAAAACTATCCTGAACTAAAGCTAACAAAGGTTCAGAGAAAGGGCCTCATTGCTACTTTTGGGATGCATTCAGAAGTGAATAAAGACACCTATCTAGTTTGGGAAAATTTGATTAACTTCAGACTTGTCGATGGAAAATTGATGGTAGTTGATACTAAAGAAACCGATTTAGATTTTTTGAGTCTTTTCATTGTTTCAGAGGCTTTGGGTATTCTTTTGTTTCAGCGTGGAGATATATTATTGCATGCCAGTGCAATAAAATTACCTAATGGATCTGGTATTGTTTTTATGGGAGAGCCTGGTGCAGGCAAATCAACCACCGCAGCAGCTTTTGTAAAAGCTGGTTGTAAAATCATTTCAGACGACTTAGTGGCCATCAGAATAATAGACCAAAAACCTTATCTAGTGCCAGCTTTCCCTCAAATTAAACTTTGGAAAAGATCTGTCGAGGGCTTAGGATTTGAATACAATGAAGTTGAGCGTATTGTTGAAGGGACTAACAAATTTGCCTATTATAACGAGCAAGACTTTGATTTAGAGCCAGCCCTTCTAGTAAAAATTTACATTTTGGGAGCTGAAAACGAGGGATTACTTAGTCCAATTCAAACACCAATTGAACTGCTTAAATACTTTGCTTTACCTGAGCAGTTATTAGAGAAGGGACAACCACTGAAAAGGCATTTCGAAAAAAGCTCTGCTATTTCTACTCAGATAGAAATAATATCAAAATACAAAATGAAAGGATTCGATCAACTAGAAGCTTTTGTGGAGGGTCATTTTTCTATTGCCTAAAAATAATCTTTCCGATTTTTGTTTGCTTCTGCTGGTTGCTTTGTAAAAAATTCAATTTATAAATGAAAAGCCCAGACATTATCGGTTCGTTTTGGTTGTTTTTCCCATTCCAAAAAATTGATTCTTTGCCATTAAATATAGGACCAGTTTTTGAATAAATTAATACGCCTCTACTGTCTGATATTTCTAGTTGATAGTTGTCATTTAAAACATCTGTAGTAAGATCAAATTGGGCAAACAGTGTCACAGGATTAGGAAAAACTGTTACAATTGATTCATTGTTAATTTCAGGTACCACAAACTTCACTGTAAATACCTCTCCGGAAACATTTTTCTTTGCATCAAAGCCCTGTATAAATAGCTGATAAGTACCTGGCTCTAATTCTCCCAATTTAACTTGTCCAATAATTTCATTTAAATCACCAGTCAAATTAATCAATTGAATTGACTTTGATGTTTCAACACAGTTTTCACAAAGTTTTTTTAATATTATATCTATTTTATCATTCTTATTGCCAAGACTACTATCATCCGTCAAATGAATACTTAGCAGGGGATTTTTTGAGGTAATCATACTGTCAATTGGCAACCTATTATCAAGTTTAACTTCCAATTGTGGGCTTAGTTTATCTTCAATTAAAGCTGTGCTAAAATAATTTGTAGTTTTCAACAGCTCCCAATTGAAGGTAAGCGAGGCAAGATTATTATTTTCATCAATTTCATCAATGATTGTTTCACTATCGAGGCTAAAACTAATATTTTTAAGTGACAAATCCTTTTTCAGTATGAAAAACAGTGTGTCTGAATTGGGGATAGCATCAATTTGAATCGTTTCATTTGAAGATTTTCCATCCAAAAATGTCTTTTTTAGGTTTAAAGAAACTTTGGTTCCTTTTTCATAAATCCCGAAGTTTGCAACTGCTAAACCCACATTTATTTCAGCGTTTTCGGTAATGGATTGATTAAAAACTTTAGAGGATAAAAATATTTTACCATCCTCCGTTTGGTAATCTGGTTTTGTGATATTAAAAATTCTAATAGCTGGATCACCGTGCAGAATCATTTGGTGCGTATTGGCAATCAAATAGATATCGTTTGGATTTTCGTTTATTATCTCCGCATTAACAATCTTAACTACCTCACCGATAGGTTTATTTAGCATTTCAACTGAAGAAAAATATCTTCTATATAGTTTTTCCATATAAACTGAATTAGAATAGGAAAAACTTAAAAAAGAGTGCGCTAATATAGCAATTGCTCCCTTTTGAGGTGTAATTAACCAGTCATTGGTTAAGGAGGTATAGGTGTTGAAGGCATTTCCAGCACCGCAACCATTAAAAAACATAAAAGGATATTGAGGTGCATTTTTGAAATTAGCCTTTTCATCAGAAACCAATCCTATATTTAAATCCAGTTTATCACTTGTTGAATGACCAAAAAAAGTAAGCATTCCTACCCCATTATTAATCTCTTGTGAAATATCAACATTTTCAACTCCATCGTTTATTTTGGTTTTATTAATCAGCTTATAGCTTGCACCCAACTTACCATTATTTGCAATTTTGCCAAGTTTATCCAACAATTCTTTAAATTCAGCCACTTGATACTCACCTTTTCCACCGCTCATTTGCAAAAAGTTTTTATTCCAGCTGGTATTTTTATTTGATTCAAATTCCTTAACTTTTCCTAGATAATCAAGCACTTGCTGGTTATTTACCGCTGATACCCTTCCTGTCGGAATTGTTTGAATGTCAACCCCATTACCATTAATCCCAGCTGTTAATAATGCATCGGAAGCGGGGTAACCAAATGTTGGAACCAAATCGTCTCCTTCGTTTGATTTGAATAAACGAGGATAACTCAAAGCCTTTCCCAACAATAATAAATTTTTGACTTGCGATTTTTTTAATAGATACTCCGCAAATCGATTGATTGCCATAGGGTTCCGTTCGCCATAAAAAAATTCATTGTACAGTTGGTGCTTGTACACTATTAAAACTTTGTGACCTCCTCCATTCGTTGATTCTCGGTATTTTTTATATTCATTAGCACCTTGCTTGAGCAAACTATCCGTAATAATTACAAAATTGACATTTGAAATATCATTGATTTCAAAATTAATTCTTTGAATTTTTTTGGGTGAAAAAGGTTGATTACTTAACCAAATTCTACCGCCATTTTTTGTATCATTTACATTAAGATTGATTTGACCAGAACTAGCCTCAAATTCAATGTGGAGCTTTCTTTGATTGTAGATATCCTTAATATCATAACCTGCCGTTTGGTTATTGGCATTAGAAAGTGTTAAAGTAGAGTGATTATTTGCATTTGGGATTAATTCATATTCTGAATTATTCGTAAAAACCAGTTTGGTTGGATACCTCAAATAATAGTAAAGCATTGAAAAGCTATCTTGCTTTTTACCCTCCAACATAATAGTAGAATTTGATTTTTCAATATTAGCCCGAAGGGTAATATTCTCATTTTCGCTATTTATATTTTGAATTGAAACCTCACCAGTATTGTAATTACTGAGGCTCAATGCCTTAGAGGTGTCACCAATAGAAATAAGTATTGATTTGTCCGGATAGTTTCTGCTCCCAAGTTTAGCTTTTAATTCTATTTTATTTGAAAGGGCGGAATTGTAGTTTTTTAGAGTAATATTTTCTGTAAATACAGAAGGCTCAAAATTCATACTATAGCGCTCACTCATTACGCTTTCATGGGGTTCAAAATAACTTTGCAATAAATTTGGTATTCCACTAGTAAGGATATCATGATTCCAATCTTCCTCAAAGTTTTTGATGATTTTCGAAATATAATAGGGATCTGATAATTCAAAACCAGAGGGCTCGTCTAATTTAATTCTTTTACCAAAAAAGTTGTTATGAGTTAAGAAATAGCCTGTTTCATTTGAATATAGGCTAAGAAATGTATTGGTTCTCGCCGACTTTGGTCTATACACTTCTTGATCTTGAAAGCCGTCATTGGCAATGGCATAGAACTCGATGTAATCGGTATCATCGATTTTACCGTCTTCTTCTCCATAAAAATAAATCGCATAGGGCTTTCCCCTAAAATAGAGTTCAAAATATTTGGGATTCAATTGATTAGTATCAAAACCTGAACTCTCTAAATCCTTTTTTGAAATCCTATAGAGCCCATCTTTATCGATTGATAGCTTCAAATAGGATTGCCCATAATTTATCCATTCATTCCCCAGTAGCTTTTGGCCTATTAAGTAATGAGCATTCAGTAGAAAAAAAATGAAAAAGCTTAATAGAGGTTTTGTCATACTGAATGAAAAAAGGATAATTTACTCGTAAAACGAAAAACTATCCTTTTTGGTTTAAATGAAATTTTTCTTTTTTAATCAAAGACAATTTTTTCTGAAAAGCTCTTTCCTTTTTTATTGTTAATCTTTAGGATATAAGTCCCTTTTGGTAATTTATCCGCAATAGTTACTTTATAGGTATTACTGTTCAAACTAGAAATGCCAACACTTATTTGCTTGCCGTTCAGATCAAATAACTTTGCTGACCCATCCAAGTAGGAATTTATTTGAAACTTAATGTTATTTTCAGTAATTGGATTACCCAAAATACTTAATTTATTATCTAATGATTCAAAATAAGCAGATACAATTTTCGAGTAGGTAAATTTCCCGTCATTATTTATCATTTTCAATCGATAGTAATTGATTCCTTCTGTCGGAGCTGTATCATCAAAAACGTATTTGCTATATTCATTCTTGTTATTAAGTCCTTTTACAAAACCAATTTTATCAAAAGAGTTTGAATCAACGCTTCTTTCTATTTCAAACCCAGTAAAATCGACCTCAGTCTGAGTCTCCCAATTGATTATATTCTTTTTGTCTAGATTTGACGCTTTAACCTCTACATCTAAGAGAGTAAGGGACAAAGGCTGTGGATTATATGGCATTTTGAAAACGCCAATGGAAGGATCACCTAAGAGCATCGTCTGCTGAAGGTTGGCAATAAAATAATAATCAGGAAAAGCGGCACTTGGGTTTCCATTTGGGAAAGCCGCCAAATGATTAATACTTGCCTGCTTCACTATATCGCCAATCGCTGACTCTACCATAGATGTAGGTGCTTGTGATTTGCCATTAGCAGACTTTCTTGCTGAGGGCAAATTCCCAAACCAAGTATTGTACAAAAATTGCATATTTCGAGTGTCATAGCTTTCGTAACTTAAATAACTCATCGAAATAGCATTAATGGCACCCTTATTTGGGGTATTTACCCAATCAGCTGCAATGTCTTTTTCACCAAAGAAGGAGTCAGAAATTCCACAACCAAAGGCTAATAGAACTGGATATTTCCCCTTATTAGTATAGAGAGGCCCTCCTACACCAGATGGTATTTGGGTAGATACATAACCTATGTTATAACTGGTGGAAGTAGATGTGCCATGCCCATAATAGGCCAAAATACCTACCCCAGCATTAATTTTTGTATAAAAATCTAACGGTACTGGCAATTCCTTATATAGCTTGGTCGTATTATTCCAAGCTGAAATTGGCTTATTTAGGGTAACATAATTGGTGTTACTTGCCATAAAAGGTGAATTAATTGCGGTTGCTCTTATGCCTTCCATTGTATTAAACAAACTCACAAACTCTCCCCCATTCGTCCCATCGGTACCGCCAGTTTTAGGGCCTACAATATGCAATAAGTTTTTTTGCCAAACAGGATCTACCCGAGTTTCATGCTCAATTACTTTTGCCACATAGTCAGTAATTTCCTTATTTGTAGTGACTACTAACCTACCAGTAGCAATCGATGAAATGGTTTCAGGTTTGCCCAATAAACCAGAAGTAAACAGTATATCAGACCCAGGAAATCCATAAGTAGGCACAAAATCCTCCAATTCATGGGTCTTTAACATATTGGTTTGGCTGATTGATTTGCCAATCAAAAATAGGTACTTGATAACTTTCGGAGTGTCTGTCATATAATCGCAAAATCTTCTAATCGCAATTGGATTCCTTTCGCCATAGCTAAATTGATCATACAACTTTTGAGTCTCTGAAACCAAAACTTTATAATTACCCCCCGCTGCAGTTTCTCGATAAAATTTGTATTCATTGGCACCTGCAACAGTTCTAGTATCGGTAATCACCAAATAATCATATAATGAGCGATCAATCGTACCAAAAACAAAAGCAGAGCTTCTCTTTGGTTTTTTGGTTAAGGCAGATAACCATATTTTTTTTGAGGTAGCAGTATTCGATATAATAACATCCAAATTACCACTGTTAATACTTAAATTCAGCTTATTTTGATTGTAAATATCGGTGATTTCATAGCCGAAAATGGAGGCTGGAGCGCCACTTAATTGCAAATGGCTTGTACCATTTGCATTCGCTCTTAAATAATACTCATTGTCATTTCTATAAATGGGCAGGCTTGGATAGGTAGCTAAGGTATAAAAATAGGACCAAAAATCTCTATTCGCTACCCCAGTAGCATTCATATTTACTGGTATGTTGCTATTGGTAATGGTTGGAATATTCGCCTCAATTTTTTTTACATCAAAAAAACCACTTAAAGAAACATCTCCAGCGACCCCATTCCCTAAGTCATAATGGATAATTTTGCCTTCTGGCCTTCTAGAGGCCACCATTGATTCAAATTTAGTATCTACTCCGGTACCAGCTAAATAGTTGGATAAAAGTATATCGGCTTTGTAAGGTACGGATACACTATCAGCAGGCATGGCTGTAAATAGGCCCCAATATCTTGTACTCACCATACTTTCTGATGGTTCATAATAGCTTTGAATAAGAGCCGGCACCCCGCTTTTAGTAATGTCAAATATCCAATCGGTGGCTGGTACGTGTAATATTTTTTGCAAATAGTAGCTTTCGGGTGGAATAGCAGCACTTGGTGGGCCGTCTGCCATTCTTTTCCCTAATGTAGAGCCAGCCGTTAAAAAATAGCTGGTTTCACTACTGAATAGGCTATAATAGTTGTGAGGACGGGCCGTTTTCGGCTTATAAAGTTCTTCATCTTGCTTTCCGTCATTTTCCATGGCGTAAAATTCAATATAATCATTGGGGCCAAAATTCGAATCTGGATTTCCCACCACATTAATTTTCATTTCAACTCCTCTAAAAAATAGCTGATAGTTTTTGAGTGATTTACCATTCGTAGAAAATCCCGCAGCATCCAAGTCACTCTTTTCAATTTTATAAACCCCTTTTGTATCCACAACCATTTTCATGTATTGTTGCCCATTCACAATCCATTCGTTTCCAAATCGTTGACTGAAGGATTGACCAATTGCTCCTAAAATTATGCAGATTGTGTAAATGATATTATTCATATTATTATTTGATTGCTGATTTTCCAAAATATTCTTCTAACAAAGATAATTTATCGTAGTAGTTCCTACAAACTGATTTTGATTATATACGTTAAAAACGAGTAAACGGTTTCTGTTAAGAAAATTGATTCAATCCAAATTTCATCTATTTTTTTGAAAAAAAAGTATCTAACCAAATTCCAAAATACATGACTTTTAATAAAACCGTGAGATAATTCTTTTTTGTTGAGTCATTCTCTATTTCTTCATAACTCGAGTAAATGATAGCTTCTTTCATTTTTGAGAAGGAATCATAACTAATGGTTTCCCACAAAATATGGCTTTCTGTAAATTCTAATTTGAAACCAGAATAAACCTCTTTAAAAACAATCAAGAGAAACGGGCCAAAATCAGTTTTGCTAACTCTTTTTCTAATTTCATCTGGTAAAATTCCCTTTAGTGACTCTCTGATTACAAACCTTGCAATACCCTTGCCAAAATTAATTTCTCTTGGGATTGATATAAAAAAATTAATGATACTTACATCATAATAAGGATAAACATAATTGAAACCAAAATGTTTGCCTATATGGTATTGCGATTCTTTATTTCTAATTGGGCTTTTTTTGAAAATTTCTAAAATATAATCCCTTTCAATGGCTGGAATTACTTTTAGTAATTGAGTATTTAAAGTCAATTTTGAAGAAGCTTTATTTTCAATTTTGGATTTAAACAATTCTAACTCAAGCTTTCTTTTTTTAAATTTATTGATCAGTAACTTTGTAAAAATGAGCACCTTAATCCAAATTGAGGAGCTTTTATAGAAGAAATGTAAAAATTGAGTGTAACTTCTTTGGGTTAATAAAAATTTAGATTTTGAAATGAGGTAATTAACCGTAAAATCATATTTAGTAATAGAATCATTATCAGAATGGAATAAAAGAAATATTTGTTTGAGTGCTGATTTCAATTCAATATATTTTTTATTCCTAAAAAGTTCCTCCAAATACAATTCTCTGAATCCCAATATATCGTCCCCTCCCTGCCCTGTCAAAATATATTTTGATTGATTTTGTTTAATTAAATCTGCCACTTTTAATTCTCTGGCCGCCACCATAAAGGGATTGGAGGGTTTTCCAGTAATGAGGGCAAATTTCTTTTCATTCTCGTAAAAACTATCAAAATCAGAAACTATTGCATGGTTTGTTTTCCATTTATTTACAACTGTTTGTGCATAATCTCTTTCTTCAATTATTTCATTGTTAGTTCTAAATTCAATAGTATTGATGGTTTTTTTAGAGAGAAATTGTGTAAGGGAAGCGAGGGAAGAGGAATCAATACCGCCACTGAGATCAGCGGAAATAGTGGCTTTCAAATCAGCCTTGTTTTTGATGCTTTCTGATAATAACTGCTTAAAGCTATCAAAAGGATCAATAATTGTGGCTTCTAGACTATTGAATTGGAAAAATGACTCCTGTTTAATTACTAAATCATTTGATATTGAAATCACATGACCTGGTAATACCGCATAAATACCTTTCCAAAAAGTTTCGCTAGTATAATCGTTTGATTGATAATTTTTTAAATTGAAATAGGCATAAACTTCTGTATAATTAATTTCTTTCAAGTAAAATTCTGATTCCACTAAAGAAATAATATTATCAGAAAAAACGACATTTTTCTCAAAAATAAAATAATATAACGGGACATTTCCGAAAATATCTCTTACTAAATATAGGTAATCGGAGTCTGAAAAAACCAATGCAAAATCAACCTTCAGAGATTGAAAATAACTTTTGCCTTTTTTAGCGTATTCGCTAATTATATCATTAGGTGATGAATTTGAAAAGAAATCTCCAATATAATGCAATTGTACATTATTGCGTTCAAAGGCACGATTTGTTAAATTAAAGATTCCTTCCATATAAAAAAAAATGCCTATTACTAGGCATTTTTAAAAACTATTTTTTATAATATTTCTTCAAATATAAAATTTAAACAACTATTAATAAATAAATTTATGTTTTTTGCTAATCATTAAGGCTTTCCAACAGGCTCGCTTTTGTCAAGATTTCCACTACCTTTCATTGTCAGTTTAGCAACAGCACCAAATTTTTTCAAAACAGGTGAAGTATATTGTTTTTTGTCGTTCTTTTTCATGTTATGTTAAAATTTATTGTTGTTGTAAATTATATCTTATTGTATTTTTTTAATATTTTTCAATTACACTTATAATCAAAGTTAAATAAACTTGGCTATTTCTGCAAATAAAATTTATTTTTTTATCAAAAATGAACCATTGTAAGAATATATTATTATTCCGATACCGACAATAGTATTTAAACTATTAAAAATTGAATTTTATCGTCATCAAGACCGATATTATCATTAACAGAGTTTTATTAATTATCTATCCCTATTCCTTTTAACGATTTACAAAGCTAAAAAGGTGAACTTACAATTCAAAACCATTTGATAAATAATTTACAAACCAGCTAAAAAAATTATTTAACGGTAAATAAAAAATATTCTTGTTTTAAATGAATTGAGCAAAAAATTTACCATTAAAAATATCGATTTTGCTATTGATAAAATTACTTTTCTCAAAAATCTGTAATAGTTCAGCTTCTAAAAATAACCTTTTCCCACAACCTTCATGTTTTTCATCAATAAATTGAGCCAATTCTTCTTCGATAAATAAAACTCCACCAGGCTTCAATACTCTTTTACATTCATTCAACATTATTTCCTGATAAGTAAATTCATGAAAACTATTGATTAACAATACTTTATCGAAATATTCAGAAGGTAAGTTTGTTTCTGTTTCAGTTCCAATTACTATTTTAAAGTGACAATTAACTTTTTTGTGATATCGTTTTTCGAAATATTCAATTGTTTTAGCTATTTCTGCTTCGTTAAGAAGGTCGGAATTAATGTCTTGCAAGTAAAATTCAAACTCAATACTTTCCAATCCTATAACTACTTCCCATAACCCACCACCACAACCAATACTCACTACTTTATCATTGGGTTTCAAATTAAGAGATATCATCCTACTCTCGTTTGGTTGCCATTCTTGAACTTTTTTTTCATTTTTATACCAATACTTTTGCTAATGCTATTGAAATAAAAATCCAAATTACTTCAATTCCATATCAAACTCCATCCTTGCCATAAGACCTTCCATTTTTGTAAATTGATTGGCTTTTTTTACTAATTTACTGTATTTGCCAAGCATTTTATCATAAAACTTTCCTTCAGCCTCGTCAGAGTTCATAGAGAATAATTCTTCAAAAGCAGATTTTTTATTAGTCGTATACTTCACACTATAATGACCATCCTTGAGTTTTGCTTTTTTTGCAGCTAATTTTATTGCTTTGTCAATCCCTCCTAATTCATCCACCAATCCATTTTCTTTGGCTTGTATGCCAGACCAGACACGACCTTCCGCTAAAGATTTCAATTTTTCAATTGACATTTTTCGCCCTTGAGCAGCCTTTGAAGTAAAGGTTTCGTACCCTTCATTAGTGCTATTTTGCAATATTTTGCTTTCAAAAGCTGAGGGTTCTCTGGTTACAGACGGGAAGTCTGAATTGGCATTAGTACCCACATAATCAGTAGTGACGCCAAGTTTATTTTTTAAAAATTTTTCAGAATTGAATAGAATCATAAAAATACCTATCGAACCAGTAATGGTAGTGGGTTCCGCCACTATTGCATCAGCACCCATTCCCATATAATAGCCCCCCGAAGCCGCATAGTCACCAAAACTAGCAATTACAGGCTTAACTTTACGAGTTTGCTGAACTTCGTTCCACATCACATCTGAGGCTAAAGCACTGCCTCCAGGCGAATTAATACGCAATACTATAGCCTTTACATTTTTATCGTTTCTAAGCTTAGTAATTTCTTCCACAAAGGTATCGGAGCCTATCATTTCGCTAGATCCTTTTCCTGAATTAATCTGGCCCTCATTACTTAAAATTGCAATTTTATCTTTTTGGTATTTTTCTTCGATAGGCAATTTCGTTTTCAAATATTTTGAAATATTGATAAACTTAATTTTATCGTCCGATTTAATATTGATTTCTTGCTTGATTTCTTTTTCAACATCAGTATAATAACCCAAATTGGTTACCAGCTTGCTAGATAAGGCACCCTTCGCCCGAAAAGCTATGAGCGAATCAGCGGTTTGTCTGACTTGTTGTACAGAAAGGCCTCTGGCTTCAGCTATTTTTGTAAAAACATGGTTGTTTATTGATCCCAAAAAAGAGGTGGTTTGCAAGCGATTGGCCTCACTCATTTTGTCTAAAAGAAAAGGCTCCACTGCTGACTTGAAAGTACCTACTTTATAAATCAAAGGTTTTATCTCAAGTTTATCTAAAGTGCCTTTAAAAAAGGTGTAATCTGCACTCAAGCCATTGAAATCCATAATTCCAGCAGGGTTCAAATAAATTTTATCGGCAACTGCAGCTAAATAATACCCTTTTTCAACGAAATATTCTCCATAAGCAATGATAAATTTGCCAGACTTTTTGAAATCAATTAATGCTTCTCTCACTTCTTCCAAATTGGCATAGCCTGTCATTGGCATAGTCGATTCGAGGTAAATACCTTTAATTTTGGGGTCAATTTTGGCATTTGCTAAGGCTCTTTTTATTTGTGCCAAGCCTGCTGCTTCTGGCTGATTCCCATTAAAAACTGATTCGAAATTTTTGAATGGGGAATCATCAGCAGGCTCATTATCGTTGATAGTTCTGTTAAGATTTAATTTTAAAACTGTATTTTCCGCAATAAATGAATTGGTGTCGCTCGACGAAAGGTTAGAACCAATACCAATTATAATAAAGAAAAATAGAAAAACGAATAAGATTAGGCCCACCAAAGTAGCCAAAACATATTTAAAAAATTGTAGCATAAGATTTTATGAAAATAATTGAACATCAAAATTACATTAATAAATATTCAAATTTTAAATTTTATGATAAAGGTGTTTTTATCCTGAAGGATGGTCTGTTTCATTATTTAAAATGGTTGACAAGAACTTTAGTCTTGTGGAAAGCACTGAATAAAACTATATTTGCATCGAAAATTTAGCTATGAAAAACGAACGATATTACTTTTATAAGGCTTATGGTTTAGCGATAAAAAGCGAAATAAAATTTTCAGAGTTGTTTGCCTTAGATAGTGAATCCGATAGTTTTGACATCCATATTAGTGTAGGCAAAGTGCCGGAAAAACAGTCAATTATTGGCTTTCAAAAACCAATTTCTGCCTATAATGATTACCAATATTGGCAAGAAATACCAGCAATTGGCCGTTACTTTGTTGCTAATGGCAAAGAAATAATTATTGAACCAATCACCAAAAATTGGGACGATGTCAGACTGTTCTTAATCACAAATATTTTTTATCCTTTACTTTTCCAGAGGAATCAACTCCCTTTATTGGCTTCGGGTATTATCAACAAGAATGGCGAAGCAGTATTATTTTCAGCTCCTTTTTTGACTGGAAAAACTACCCTACTATTACAGTTTTTAAAAAAGGGATACCTTCCCTACACCGATCAGGGTTGCACTTTTGAAATTGAAAATAAAGAAAAAATACAGTTAAATCCTTCCTTTCCATTGATTGTTTGCTTGAAAGAGTCCGTATTTAATTTAGGGTTAAATAAAACATTGAAATACAATGAATTAAGGGCAAATATCAATAAATTAGGGATACTATTTTCAGGCAATTATTTCTCCAATTCGATTCAATTAAAAGCAATTGTAATCCTTAAAGAAACCTCCGTTTCTTCGACTTTAAATATTTCGAAATTGAATCCACAGGAAGCTTTTATGGCTTTACACGAATGCCATCCAAGGCCAGAATGGATTGATAAACAGCATAAAAACATAGAAAATTTTAAATTACTCTCGAGTCTATCAAAACAAATATCCGTTTATAAAGCGGAGAGGCCCTATCAAAAAGAGACGAATGATACATTTGTTAATATGATTGAAAGGGAAATATTTTTATAAATGGAAAGGAGAAATATCATTTGGCTGGCTTCATATCCAAAATCAGGAAATACCTGGTTCAGGTCGTTTCTGTCTGCACTTTTTAATGAAAAAGAATTTGACATCAATGATTTATCAGAAGGCAAGATTTTTTCAAGAAGAGATACTATCGATGAAGTATTGGATTTAGACTCGACACTTTTGACCGAGCAAGAATTAAAGCCATTGCAATCCAAAGTATATCAATATTTATCAAACCAATCTGATAAAAATCTATTTTATAAAATTCATGATGCTTTTGTTTTGGATCAAAATAAAAAAGCTGTTGTACCTGAGGGCAACACAAAATGTGCTATTTATTTTGTGCGAAATCCATTAGATGTGGTAATTTCATTCGCCAACCATAATTCTGAAACGATTGATACAACGATAGAACATTTAGCAAATTATCAATTTTCTTTAGGAAATGAACAAGGCAAGCAAGTGAAACAGCCTTTGCTCACGTGGAGCGAACACTTTTTAAGTTGGACCCAGACTCCAAACTTTCCTGTATATGTGCTTAAATATGAAGATATGCTTGCCAGCACATTTGCCGTATTCAAAAATATATTAGAGAAACTCGACTTAAAATATTCAGATGAGGAAATACAAAAAGCAATTGAAGCTACCAGTTTTGAAAAATTAAGCAAACAAGAATCAGAAAAAGGTTTTAAAGAGAAAAATCCGAGCTCTCCTAAATTTTTTAATACTGGCAAATCAGGAACTTGGAAAGAAAAATTGACAGAAGCACAAATCAATCGAATAATCACTGACCACGGGGTGGTAATGAAAAGCTTGCGGTATATATAAAATGGATATTAAAAAAGTACACGAAGAAAAACTGAATCAAAGAGCTATATGTATTTGGTTTACTGGCCTTTCAGGTTCTGGCAAAAGCACTTTAGCGGTTGCTTTACAACAAAAATTACTGCTTGAAAATAAGATTACCCAATATTTGGATGGTGACTTATTGCGCAATTCATTAAATAAAAATTTAGGTTTCTCTGAAGAGGATAGAACTGAAAATATTCGAAGGGTAGCCGAGGTCTCCAAACTTTTCTTGGATTGTGGTATCATTTGTATTAATGCGTTTATCAGTCCAACCCATCAAATAAGAGACCTAGCCAAAAGTATTATAGGTGAAAAGAGGTTTGTTGAAATTTATCTTAATACATCAATAGAAGCTTGTGAGAAAAGAGACCCAAAAGGGCTTTACTTAAAAGCAAGAAACGGTGAATTGAAAAATTTTACTGGAATCGATTCGATTTTTGAACAGCCCCAAAATCCAAGTTTAATAATTGATACTGAAATATTGAGTATTAATCAATCTGTTGCCATGATTTACAATTATATTTTGACAAAAATTCATTAAACCAACTTAAGTATTAGTGGGTCGTGTATGAACCACTTTTCTTGCCTCTTTGTATAAAAAAAGCTTCAAAATAATTATTCCATATTTTTTTAGTTCGTCAGGTTTTGACCCTTGTATTATTAAGTCGAATTCTGATTGCAACTCGAAAATATTCAAATTTTTGAACTGTTCAAATTCTGCCACCAGTGTCATTATTTCATTCCTTAGGTTCAATAATTTCATCACTTGTTCATGCGCTACCTCCAAGCTTAGCTCACCATCAATCACTTTTTTAAGTGGGTCGCAATAAAATCTAGAACAGACCTTGGGTTTATCTTGATCATAAATAGTGCAGCATCCTTGAAAAAGAGGACAAGGCAATTTGAAGAATTCTTTTCCTCTTAGCTCAATCACCTCCAAGTTTTTAGAAATGGCAAGCTCTCTGTCTTCTGCACTGACAATGGTTCCACGCTCAAATAAAGTACCATCACAGCACATCCCACATTTTACACAAATATCTGAAAGCGATTTTAAATCAACCATTTTTAAGAAGAATAGAAAAAAATAAAGCCCAAATATAATTGGGCTTTATTTTAAAATCTTATTAACTCTAATAATTTAAGTAAAATATTTGGTAACGCCAGGCACAGCCACAGGATAAAGGCCATTTGCATCTGGTTTGAGTGGCATATCGGCATCCCAACTAAATTGACTTGGCATTATATTTATTCCTGAATTGATGGCTTTGTCCCATTCAATTACTTGACCAGAATAAGTGGCCATTCTGCCCAAAATGGAAGTCATCGTACTCTTTGCTCCGTTTTCGGCATCGGCAAATTTATACTGACCTTTTGCTATGGCTGCAAAAAGTTCGTCGTGTTCCACTTGGTAGGCATCTGGATCATTTTTATCGTCATGCTTGAAAAGTGTTTTGCCTTTATGATCCACAATATGGCTAGAATCAAACATTATTTTACCTTTTGTACCAACTACTAGTTCGTCTACTTTTGCCCATGTGCCTTTAATATGACGGCATTGGCTATTCAAAATTGTGCCGTCGGCATATTCAAATTCTACCAAATGGTGGTCATATATTTCACCAAACTCTTTGCCTTTACGTACTTCACGCCCGCCAGTACCACGTGCTTTTATTGGGTAAGCGTTCTTTGCCCAGTTGATTACATCAATATTGTGAATATGCTGCTCAGTAATATGATCGCCACATAACCAGTTGAAATAGTACCAGTTACGCATTTGATATTCCATTTCAGTTTGACCAACTTTACGGGGATTTACCCAAACCCCGTCGTTGTTCCACCATGCTGAGGCCGAAACAATATCGCCTACCATCCCATCACGTAGTCTTTTAATTAATTGGCGGTAAGAAGTTTGATAATGCCTTTGTAAACCTACCACTACGTTTAATTTCTTTTGTTTGGCAATCTGTGCTGCTGCCAAAACACGTTGTATACCAGCTGGGTCGGTTGCCACAGGTTTTTCCATGAAAATATGTTTGCCCTGTGCCACAGCTTCCTCAAAATGGATTGGCCTAAAACCTGGAGGCGTGGTCAAAATCACCACATCAGCTAGTGCAATTGCTTGTTTGTAACCCTCAAATCCCACAAACATATGCTCTTTTGGCACATCTATTTTGTTTTTCAACACTCCGCCACCATCGTTATTTAAGTTTTTGTAACACTTATCAACTCTATCTTGAAATGCATCGGCCATTGCTACCAATTTTACATTTTGTTTCGACTTAAGTGCTTGAGCAGCAGCACCAGTACCTCGGCCTCCGCATCCAATAAGTGCAATTTTTATTTCATCGGAAACAGAATTATTATAGTTTCCTGCATTTGAAAACAAAGGTGCGGCCAAAAGACTTCCCGTAAAAAGTGTGCCACTTTTTACAAAATCTCTACGTGATGATTTTTCCATGATGATTTAGATATTTTACGATTTCTTAAACTTTGCCCTCAAAAATAATAAATAAATTGATCAATCGCTGCAAATACTGTAGGGTATAAAATAACAAATTGAAAAAGGTCAATTTTTCTCATAAAAAAAGGTAAGTTGAAAGATTCCAACTTACCATATTTGGTTCTGATAGAAGTATAATTGATTCAAAATTTCACTAGTTTATATAATATTTAGCAAATTGATTTCTATAGAGAGATGATTCTGAAATTTTATTAAACCAATTCTTTTCTGAAATCATTTTAACAATTTTTCCATAAATAGTACTAGAAGTTTTTTGAGTTACATTTAACCATTTATTTAAATTGGTTGGATGCATCTGCTTATTTTCGGTAATTAAATAATAGGCCAAAAGCCATGTTTCCAACGGTAATTTTGTATTCTCAAATTCAGTTTTAGAAAACACAGAAAATGATCTAAAACAATTCTCACATTGAAATTTATTCTCGACAACATAATCTTTGATTTTATTGCAACTGCAATAGGGGCACTCAGCTTCCTTGCCCCATCTAAGCTGCTCTAATACTTTGATAATCTCGCTATCATCAATTGAGTTCGCTAATTTTTTCATAATTTTGATAACTATAAATTGGCTTAAATTGTTTAAAAAAATTAACTCGAATAGGTTGTACAAGGTGTGAATAGGTCACAATCAATGGTTAAGCTTCTGATTATTTGATACTTGCCCTCTATTTCAAAACGCTAGCTATGCCAAAGTAACACGCAAATTTCGTTTATTTATTTTTCAAAAAATACATTTCCATTGTCAAATAGTTATACTATATTTATAAAATTTTAAAAGTAATGTCATTAAAATAGTTAATAGCGATGCAATTATTTGTTACAAAATACAGCCTTTTATCGATTTTCAGCAAAAAATAAGTCAGAGAAATGAAAACTGAATTTGAAAAAATAACCCCTGATTTAGGAAGTTCTTTCACCGTTCTGCATGTGAATATTCCAGTCAATTCTGTACCATGGCATTATCATTATCATCCTGAAATTGAACTAGTTAACGTTATTAAAGGCTCTGGTAAGCGGCATGTTGGGAATCATCTGAGCTATTTTGATTCTGGCGATTTGGTGTTAATAGGTTCTAATTTACCCCATGCGGGCTTTGGAAATGGTGCCGTTGGAAAGCATGAAGAAATAGTATTGCAATTTAAATATGACTTTATCCAAAACAGTGCTCAGAACTGGCCCGAAATTACAGATTTCAGATCCCTTTTTTCAAAAGCCAACCAAGGCATTCATTTTTATGGAGAAACTGAAAAAGCAGTAAAATTGCTAATGAAAAAAATGTTGAACTCTGAACCTTTTGATCGTTTATTACTTTTTTTTAAAGTGTTTAAGCTACTCGCCCAATCCACAGAATATGAATTACTAAATGCAGTGGGCATCAAATATAATTTTCAAAAAAAGGATGAGATCAGGATAAAAAAGATTATCGATTATGTGGAAGAAAATTTCCAAAAAAACATTGAATTTAGTGAAATTGCCGACCTTGCCAATATGACTATTCCAGCTTTCAGCGCTTATTTCAAGAAAACAATGAGTGTAAATTTCACTGACTTTTTAAATGAATTTCGAGTTAATCAGGCCTGCAATGCCCTTTTGGCTGGCAAAAGTGTAGCAGACACGAGTTTTGAAACTGGATTTAATAATGTAACTTATTTTATAAAGGTATTCAAAGCAATCAAAGGAGACAGTCCACTGGTGTATCAAAAAAAATTACTCAATTGATATTCTAATTATTGTTATTCAATTTCCAAAGCCTCTTTAAAAAACTGTTCTATATCAGCATCAGAAGGCGGAACGATTGGTCTCACAATTCTAAAACCAACAGCAGCACCATCTGTAAGCCACCATTTACTTCTGGGTATTTGCGGGTCTCTCTTATTCCAATTTTCAGTTTGTGGTTGTCTATCCGACAGTCGCAGCTCAGTTAACGGGCTTCTAAAACCACCTCCTTTGGCAGTGTGATACGAACTGAAATTAATCCTTTTGATAAAATTTGTACCGGTTGGATTTTGTTTGATAGTTTCAAAATATTTTGGATCGTACCTATCCATAGTCCACTCAGCCACATTGCCCATCATATCATATAAACCCCAACTATTGGGTGATTTTTTTGCCACTTCATGGTACTTTGAATTACTATTTGTCTCAAACCAAGCAAAGTTTTTCAAATTTTGAATACTTACATTTTCTCCATAAACCGTTTTCTTTCCTGCTTTAGCGGCATATTCCCATTCTGCTTCTGAGGGTAGTCGATAAAAAATTCCAGTTTTCTTCCAAAGCCATTTGCAATAAGTAATGGCAGTATAAGGCTGCATCGAATTAGCTGGAAAGCCCCCCTCCTTCCCCATTCCCCAAGTAAGATCTATATATTGAGCCGTAGGCCTACTTACCGCATCAGGCTTAGGGTTCAGATCTTTTTCTTCAAAACGAAAAGCCATAAATTGGTCATGAGTAATTTCAGTGGCTGACATCCAAAACGGCTCAATATTTACAATTATTTGAGGGCCTTCATCTGCCTCCCTCCCTTTTTCATTAAGAGGGCTACCCATTAAATAGCTCCCTGCTGGGATAGGTACCATTTTAATACTGATAAGCTTATCGTTGACCAATTGATCATATGGTTCAAGCTTTTGATTTTGAGCATGATTTTTACTAATATTAAATAATACAAAAACAATTAATAATTTATTTTTCATCTATAGATAATTGATTTTAAAGGTTATATGGAATTTCATGATTTTGATACAACTTTTTCTTTATTATAGTGATTCGGCGTTTCGATTTCGTTGGCAAAACCATAACTTCTCATTCTTATTTTTGGTAAAATTTGGCAAAGCCGTCTGACAAAATTTCTTTAAAGCTATTTCCCTTTTTTTCAAAAATTAATACCTCAGCTTTCTCTTTTTTTGCCAAAATTAAACCTTTTTTTATTGGTAGAACCGTTAAAGCAGTAGAAAGCCAGTCAGCTTTAGCAGCATTTGTGCAAACTACTGTTACTTGTCGTTGGTATTGTAACCCTAATCCAGTTTTTGGATTAAGAATATGTGAATATCGTTTCCCATAAATTTCAACAAATTGGTTTGCATCTCCTGATGTTGAAATTGCTAAATTATTCAGCATCAACATTTTATTATTTATTAAATAATTCCTTTCGGGTGTATCAATTGCTATTTTCCATGATTCATTATCTGTAGGTGGCTCACCGATAGCCATATTACCAGCAGCATCTACAATGATCCTTCTAAAATTATTTTTTTGCAAAAAGTCAAAAACTTTTTGTGCTGCATAGCCTTTTCCAATTCCTCCCAAATCAATCGAAGCTCCCTTTTTCAATAACTTTACTTTTTTTGCTAAAGTATCCAAAGCCAAATATTTCATACCGCTGGTAACCAACGCTCGATTAATAATCTTATCGTTTGGTAGCCTTTTTTCTTTTTTGGCCTTTCTCCAAAGCTTTGTCAACTGCCCTATTGTAATATCAAAAGCACCTGAACTTTTTTCATAGGCGTATTTACTTTCTTTCAAAATAGCAAACAAATCGTCAGTCACTTCAAGCCATTCTCCATTCCCAGCTAAGCTAGCAATTTTGGAAATTTCAGAAGATTCCAAATAATCACTAAAGGATAAATTGAGTGAATCAACAATTTTAAAGGCCTTTTCTGCAATTGTTACCGCATGCAATGTGTCGGAATCAAAAAAAATGATAGTGAAAGCCGACCCCATTTTTTGCTCGGAAAAACTAAACTTTTTCTGTTGAGAAGTAGCAGATTGCGGCTTCAATAAAAGTAATGATAGAATTATTAAAAGAGAAATTAAAACTGGAAACGGATTGGTTTTTCTAAAATTCAAATAATTCAGAGTATATTTGCAAACTTTTTTAAGCATTGTCAAAATTAATAAAAATACTTTGTCGCATTCAAGCCCAATCGACGAAATAATCAAAATAACTAGCTCCTCTGGGCAGGAGAAATATAACAAATGAAAAATTCAGCGCTTTTAATTTACAATATCGTTCTCACAATTGCAGTTGTGATTTTGTTTTACTTACATTTCAATACTACCGGAGCTTCCGTCGCTACTCCTACTGCAGCAATTGGCAAAAAGATAGTTTATGTGAATACCGATTCGTTATTAAGTAATTACCAATTTTACAAAGACACACAAAAAGAGTTTGAAAATAAGGGCTATCAGTTGCAGGTTGATTTGGGTAGCAAAGAGCGTGCTTTGCAAAATGAATTGGGGGCCATCCAACAGCGTGCACAAACTATGACTCAGGTAGAGCTTCAAGCTGCTGATATAACACTTAAGAAAAAAGGCGCTGATTTTCAAGCATATAGCCAACAGCAACAGCAAAAACTGGCCGAAGAGCAGTCAAAAAGAGTAGACGAAATCTATAACGCCATTCGTGACCATATCAAAGCCTTAAACAACAACAATAAATATGAATATGTGTTGGGCTATGCCAAAGGAGGCGGAATATTATTTGCTGACGAATCAGTTGATGTAACCAAAGCAATAGTAACTGGCCTTAATGATAGCTATAAATCAAAAGCACCAGCTACTCCAGCAAAAAAATAGGGTGATCAAACCTATCAAATTTGAGCCATATAATTTTGTATGGCTCTTTTTATTTACCAACATTATTGATACAAATCAAAATGGCCAAAACTGAAATTTTAAAACATGTCGAAATTAAAAACAGACGGGCATCGTTTGAATTTAGTTTCTTAGACACCTTTTCGGCTGGCATTATTTTGGTAGGCACCGAAATAAAGTCTATAAGGCAAAATAAAGCAAATATCACAGATTCGTTTTGTCTTTTTCAAGGTAATGAATTGTATATCAGAGGATTAAATATTGCAAAATACGAATTAGGAACTGATGCCAACCATGATCCATTGAGAGATCGTAAGCTTTTATTGAATAAGCGTGAGTTGACCAAACTCTCAAATAAACTAAAAGACCAAGGATTAACAATTGTTCCAACTAAACTGTACTTGAATGAAAAAGGGCTCGCAAAAATCGATATTGCGCTTGCCAAAGGGAAAAAATTGTTCGATAAAAGAGATTCCATCAAAGAAAAAGACATAAAAAGAGATATGGAGAGGAAATAAAGCTCACTACCAAATATTTCAAAACCTTTTTTACATAAAATACCATTCAAATTCTAAAAAATTAGCTCAATATTTTTTAAGGTTAAAATTTCATCAAAAGAGTTTTTTTTGTAAATTGCTTTTGTAAGATTTACAAGCTTACTATTTACGAAAAATAATTTTAAATGATTTGAAATTAAGCTTTTATGAGTAGAAAAGTACTTGTGTTGAATCAAGATTATAGCGCTTTTACCATATGTTCTGTACCAAAAGCATTTTTACTGGTTTTTTTAAAAAAGGCTGATTTAGTCTGTGAAATTGCCAATGAAAAGTTGCACAGTATTTCTCAAACATTCCCATTACCCTCTGTCATTCGGCTGCATCGCTACGTTTATTTGCCTTATAAGGGCATGATGCTTTCTCGTCAAAATATATTTAAACGTGATGGCAATCACTGCCAATATTGCGGTTCGGGCAATCATTTGACACTTGACCATGTAATTCCAAAATCAAGAGGTGGCAAAACTAGTTGGGATAATCTAATTACCGCCTGCAAAAATTGTAATGCCAAAAAGGGCGATTCTACCCCAGAAGAAGCCCGAATGAACCTTAAAATGAAACCTTATAAGCCATCATTCATAATGTTTCTTCGTGATTTCTCAGGAAGTGTGGAAGAAAACTGGCTTCCTTTTATTGGCAGAAAAGAAAAAGTAATTTAATATTTGCCAATTATTTTCTGAAATCTCCATATAGTTTATCAATCAAGCACTTTTTTCTGAGAGTTACAGCTAAAAAAAGAAGCAATAGAGTTCTTTTTTTAAATAAAATTTCTACCTTTGCAGTCCGTTTCAAGTTTGATAACGGCATTTTTTCACAAATTTCAGTTTGAAAGCCCGCCAAACTGATGTATAAAGGGTTGATACACAAACACATGGCTAAAGAATTAGCAGATTTCGACTGGGATCTAGTCGGTACAAACAAAGGCTTTGGTGGAGGATATTCTTCTGCTGAGCGCATTAAAATGGAAGAATTGATCAATGAAACATTGAATCAATTGGCTGAAAAAGAAGTTGTAAAAGGAACTGTTGTTGGGATAACTGACAGAGAGGTAATTTTGAATGTAGGCTTCAAGTCTGATGGACTCGTGCAACTTTCAGAATTCCGTGATATGCCTGATTTGAAAGTGGGTGACCAAGTAGATGTGTATGTTGAAAATCAGGAAGATTCACATGGCCAGCTAGTATTATCTCGTAAATTAGCGAAGGTAATGACTGCTTGGACTAATATAGAAGATGCCTTAAATAATGATGTAATTATTGATGGCCTTGTTAAGAGACGTACTAAAGGCGGTTTGATTGTAGATATTTACGGAGTGGAGGCTTTCCTTCCTGGATCACAAATTGATGTGAAACCAATCCGTGATTTTGATATATTTGTAGGTAAGAAAATGGAAGTTAAGGTTGTGAAAATCAACCATGCAAATGATAATGTTGTAGTTTCTCATAAAGTATTGATTGAGAAAGATTTGGAAACTCAACGTTCATTAATATTGAATAACCTTGAAAAAGGACAAGTACTAGAAGGCGTAATCAAAAACATGACCAATTTTGGTGTGTTTATAGATTTGGGAGGTGTTGACGGCCTTTTACATATCACAGATATTTCATGGGGTAGAATTAACCATCCTACTGAGATGCTTTCCCTTGATCAAAAAATCAACGTAGTTGTTTTAGATTTTGATGAAGACAAGAAACGTATTTCATTGGGAATGAAACAATTAAATGCACATCCTTGGGATGCTTTGGATGCTACTATTGATGTTGGTTCAAAATTAAAAGGTAAAATTGTTAATGTTGCCGATTATGGTGCATTCCTAGAAATTTTATCTGGCGTTGAGGGCTTAATCCACGTGTCAGAAATGTCTTGGTCACAACATTTACGTAATCCACAAGATTTCTTGAAAGTAGGTGATGAGCTTGAAGCAGTGGTATTAACACTTGATCGTTCAGAACGCAAAATGTCATTAGGTATCAAACAAATGACTGAAGATCCTTGGACAAAACAGAATCTTATCTCGAAATATGCTGAAGGTACTAAGCATCAAGGCGTGGTTCGCAACTTAACTAATTTTGGATTATTCCTAGAATTAGAAGAAGGTATAGATGGTCTAGTTCACGTTTCTGATTTGTCTTGGACCAAAAAAATAAAGCACCCATCGGAGTTTATTAAAGTAGGCGAAAAATTGGACGTTATCGTACTTGAGCTAGATTCTGAAAATCGTCGCTTGGCTCTAGGTCACAAACAATTAGGAGAAAATCCTTGGGATACTTTTGAAACAGTATTTGGAGTAGGCTCTGTACACAAATGTACAATTCATGCTAAAAATGATAAAGTAGCTACTCTTGAATTACCTTACGGAATTGAAGGTTTTGCCCCAATAAAACATCTTGCAAAAGAGAATGGTAGTTTGGCTGAAATTGGTGAATCATTGGATTTCAAAGTAATTGAATTCAATAAAGATGAGCGCAAAATTATGCTTTCTCATTCAAAAATATGGGGTGACGATAAAGAAGAAGCCATTCAAACAGAAAAAAAGAAAACAGCCAAAGTTGTTGAAAAATTAGCTGAAAAATCAGAAAAGTCGACCATGGGAGATCTTGATGCACTAGTTGCGTTGAAAGAACAAATGGAAAATCCTGATAAAAAGCAAGTTAAAAAAGTAAAAAAATTAGCTGAATAATTTTTCATTATCCTCAAAGATAATTCGAATTATCTTTGAGGATTTATGACAATGGTTTCGTGGCCGAGTGGCTAGGCAGAGGTCTGCAAAACCTTCTACAGCGGTTCGAATCCGCTCGAAACCTCTTAAAATCCACCTACAGGGTGGATTTTTTTTGCCCTTTAGTTAAGCTTATTTAAATGTAGCTTTTCAATAATTCTTGTATAAAAACCAGCTCTCTGCCAAACTTCAATATTGCCAAAAAGCAAATTTCACAATTGTACTTTTCTAATAATAATTGAAAAATAACAATTTATATGTTTAGAATGATTTTAAATAACAAATATTTTAAAAAATAATTCAAATTCTATGGGATTATTATTGGTATTTACAAGTTCGAATCGTAGTTTTGTTATCTGAAATGCCCGACACATGTCGAATCCCTAATTCCGAATAAGATTTTTATACTGATAGATTTATGTTGAATATCAAATCTTTTAAAACTATTACCACATTTCTAATTCTATGCCTATTTGCATCAATTGGATTTTCTCAAGCCGATAGCACAGCAGCAGCTTCTTCAGGGGGTGGTGATGTCGCTAACGGTGAAACATTGTTCAAGAACAATTGCGCTTCATGTCATAATCCTACAGAAGAGGCTTCGATTGGTCCTGGATTGAAAGGAATTGAAAGCCGAAGAGATTATGCATGGATAAAACCTTGGGTGAACAATTCGGCAAAAGTGATTGAAAGTGGTGATGCTTATGCGGTTGCCCTTTACAATCAATACAATAAAGCACAAATGACAAGTTTCCCAACTTATGGGGACAAAGAAATAAAAGACATTTTAGCCTATGTGGCTTCTTATCAACCACCAGTAGCAGCTGTTGCCGCTGCGACACCAGGTTCAACAACAGAATCATCCAATGGCGGAATGTTTCAATACCTTTTAATTGGCATATTAGCCATTATGGTAATGGTGCTTTTAGCCTTATTAGGTATGGTAAATGCAATTGCTAAATCAAATAAAGGAGTTACTTCTGAAGATGATTCGAGCGCAAGTTTTATGGAAAGCTTGATGGCTCAATTTAAAGAACTTTCTAAAAGTGGAGCAGTTAAAGGAGGTATTATCACTTTAGCTATATTATTGTTAGGAAAAGCAACAATTGATGGCCTATATGGCATTGGAATTCATCAAGGCTATGCTCCTACGCAACCCATTTCATTCTCTCACAAACTACACGCTGGAGATTATAAAATTGATTGTAACTATTGCCATACAGGAGTTTATAAAGGTAAAGGTGCCAATATACCATCTGCAAATATTTGCATGAATTGTCATAATGCAATTAAACAAGGCTCCCCAGAAATACAAAAAATCTATCGTGCCATTGAAAAAGATGAACCTATTCAATGGGTAAGAGTACATAATTTGCCAGATTTTGCCTATTTTAATCACTCACAACATACTAATGTGGCGGGTCTTGATTGTGCCAACTGCCATGGTGAGGTAGCCCAAATGGAGGTTTTACAACAAAGGTCATCTCTCACAATGGGCTGGTGTATCGATTGCCATCGTAAAACGGATGTAAACTCAGAAGGCAACGCTTATTATGATAAACTTTTGGAAGTTCATAAAAAGGATCATAAAGAGCCATTAAAAGTAAAAGACATTGGTGGTTTAGAGTGTTCAAAATGCCATTATTAATAAAATATATTTAAAAAATTCATTAACTGAAAGGTTTTACTTAAGTTAAAAATTATAAAGTTTATTCCCGAGTAAAATATATGGAAAATACTACTAAAAGGTATTGGAGAGGGCTTGAAGAGTTGACAAATGATGCAGATTTCATTAAAAATTCCCACAAAGAATTTGGTGATATGCCTAGCGCAACAAATTCAACAACTGGAAGCATCACTGATGGTTCTGGTACTCATCGCCGTGACTTTTTGAAAATGCTTGGCTTTGGTGTTTCAGCAGTTGCTTTAGCGGCTTGCGAATCCCCTGTAAAAAAAGCAATACCATATTTAAATAAACCTGAAGATGTTGAGCCAACCATTGCCAACTGGTATGCATCCACCTATTCTGAGGGAGGAGACTATGCTTCTATTTTAGTAAAAACAAGAGAGGGTAGACCAATCAAGATAGAGGCTAATACCTTGTCATCAGTTACAAAAGGTATTTCAGCTAGAGTTCAAGCTTCTGTTTTGAGCCTTTATGACAATGAAAAATTAAAAGGTGCTCAAATCGCTGGCAAACCTGCCGAATGGACTGAAGCTGATAAATTAATTACCAGCGAACTTGCGGCCATTGCCGCCAAAGGAGGTCAAATTAGAATCGTATCCAATACAATATTATCGCCTACCACCAAAAAGGTGATTTCGGATTTTGCAAATAAATATCCAAATACTGTACATATTAGTTATGATGCCAATTCTGTATCGGCTTTAAGAGAAGCAAATGGTGGAATTGTTCCTTCTTATGACTTCAGCAAAGCTAAAACTATAGTATCTATAGGGGCTGATTTTCTTGGAACATGGATTGCACCAACTGAATTCTCTGCGCAATGGGCTGTAGGCAGAAAAGTTTCAAAGACAAAAAGAGAAATGTCACGTCATTATCAATTTGAGTCGATAATGTCAAATACAGGTGCCAATGCTGATTACCGCATTGCTATCAAACCGTCGCAAGAAGGGTTGGTTGTTGCTGCACTTTACAATGCAATTGCTACAAAAACTGGCTCTGCCACAATCACCGCACCAAAATATACAAACGAAAATATTGAAAAGGCTGCCTCAGATTTAGTTGCTTCAAAGGGAGCATCTTTAGTAGTTTCTGGATCAAATGATGTATCTGTTCAAAATTTAGTAAATGGAATTAATGGTTTATTAGGAAGCTTTGGTACTACAATTAATCTAAGCAATTCTGTAAATTATCGTCAGGGATCAGATTCAGCAATGAATCTATTTATAGAAGATGCAAAAGCTGGGAAAATCTCTGCAGTAGTATTTTACAATGCCAATCCAGTTTATGATCATCCAAAAGGAGCTGAATTGGCGGCAGCATTACCAAAAATTGCTACAAGTATTTCTACTAATGATCGTGCCGACGAAACTGGCTCTCTTTGTAAATACAATACACCAGATTCTCATTATCTTGAATCTTGGAATGACGCTTCGCCAAAAGCGGGTGTTTATTCGCTTTGCCAACCAACTATTTCTACAATATTCAAAACACGTCAGGCTCAATCTAGTCTCTTAAAATGGGCGGGTTTAAATTCTGATTATTCAAAATATTTAGAATCTAACTGGAAATCTAATATATTACAGGGTGCAAAAAGTTGGACTCAAGCTCTTCATGATGGAGTTTTTGAAACCACTTCAACTGCTGCATTTAATGTACCCGTATTGAATTTGGCGGAGGCTGCTGCTTCGATTGCCAAATCCTATACTTTGGAAAGCAAGGGATTGGAATTATCCATCTATGAAAAAGTAGGAATGGGTACTGGAGTTCAAGCCAATAACCCTTGGATTCAGGAGTTGCCAGAGCCAATATCAAAAGCATGTTGGGATAATTATGCATCTGTTTCACAAAAAACCGCTAAAGATTTAGAGTTATCCAAGGATGATGTAGTTGAAATTACAGCTAATGGAAAATCTATAACTTTGCCTGTGCTAGTTCAGCCTGGCCAATCTGACGGTACTGTTGCTGTGGCGATAGGTTATGGAAGAAGTAAAGCAGGGAAATCAGCTGATGGAGTGGGCGCCAATGTTTATCCTTTCTTAGGAAAAACAAATAGCTGGAACGGAGGCGTTGTTGAGTTGAAAAAAACTGGTGACACTCGACAAATCGCTCAAACCCAAACACATAACACAGTAATGGCACGCCAAGCGGTGGTTCAAGAAACTACATTGGCTGAATATAAAAAAGACGTAAAAGCAGGCCATTGGGAAGCCGAAGTATTGACTTCAGAAGGAAAAGTGCCTGCGACGGATATTTCACTTTGGAATGGTCATACAAGACCAAACCATTCGTGGGGAATGGTAATTGATTTAAATGCATGTACTGGTTGTTCCGCTTGTGTAGTAGCCTGCTCGGCTGAAAACAATGTACCCGTTGTTGGTCGTCAAGAGGTAATCAATGCACGAGAAATGCACTGGATTCGAATTGATAGATATTATTCTTCAGATGCTGAAATTGAAGATAGAAAAGGACTTGAAGTAGCTTCTGAGAATCCAGAAGTTGTGTTTCAACCAATGATGTGCCAACATTGTAATAATGCACCATGTGAGACCGTTTGTCCGGTTTTGGCTACTACCCACTCAACAGAAGGTCTTAATCAGATGACTTATAACCGTTGTATTGGTACACGCTATTGCGCCAACAACTGCCCTTACAAAGTTCGTCGTTTTAACTGGTTCCGTTATTACCAAACAGATGATTTTGATTTCCATTTTAATAACGATTTAGGTAGAATGGTTATTAATCCAGATGTAACTGTACGTTCACGTGGAGTTATGGAAAAATGCTCGTTTTGTGTACAACGAATTCAGGCGGGTAAATTGGAGGCCAAGAAAGAGAAAAGGCTAATAAAAGATGGTGAAATTAATGTGGCTTGCGCACAGACCTGCCCAACCAATGCTTTGATTTTTGGGGATAAAAATGACCCTAAATCAGAGATAGCAAGAATAATTGCTGAGGAAAAAGAAGGCCGTTCTTACCGTGTTATTGAAGAAATTAACATAGATCCAAATGTCAATTACTTATTAAAAGTGAGAAATAAGGATAAAAAGATTTTGGTTGCCGACGCAGCAGCAAATAAAGCCGAAGCTCATCATTAATATTAATTCGAGTTTAAAAGAAAATACCTAAATTAAAAAAGTAACAAAAATTTTTAATTTAAAATAAATTAAAAGAATTTATGTCGCACGTAGTTTCACCGATAAGAGAGCATTTAGTAACTGGTAGCAAAACCTATCATGATGTCACCCATGATATTTGCCGTCAAGTTGAAGGTGCCCCAACAAAAGAATGGAAAATCGCATTCGGTATTTCATGCTTACTTTTTGCATACGGAGGTTTCTGCCTTGGCTGGACATGGTGGCAAGGGATTGGCGTTTGGGGTTTGAACAAAACCGTTGGTTGGGCTTGGGACATTACTAATTTCGTTTGGTGGGTGGGTATTGGTCATGCTGGTACATTGATTTCAGCAGTTCTTTTGCTATTCCGTCAAAAATGGAGAACCTCAATTAACCGCTCAGCTGAGGCGATGACTATCTTCGCTGTACTTTGTGCTGCTACTTTTATCTTGGCTCATATGGGTCGTACCTGGTTGTTTTATTGGGCTTTACCATTACCTAATGCATTCGGATCTCTTTGGGTAAACTTTAACTCACCGCTAGTTTGGGACGTATTTGCAATCTCGACTTATTTATCCGTTTCTTTGGTTTTTTGGTACATGGGTTTAGTGCCTGACTTAGCCACAATTCGTGACCGTGCTACTACTAAATGGTCTAAGTATTTTTATGGATTGTTCAGTTTAGGATGGAACGGATCCTCAAAAACTTGGGCTCGTTATGAATATGTATCCCTAATTTTGGCGGGTTTATCGACTCCACTGGTACTTTCTGTACATACAATTGTATCTATGGACTTTGCAACCTCTGTAATCCCAGGTTGGCATACCACTATTTTCCCTCCCTATTTTGTGGCTGGGGCTATTTTCTCAGGTTTTGCCATGGTGCAAACCTTGCTTTTAGTGACAAGAGTTGTATTTCATTTGGAAGACTACATTACGATTGAGCATATTGAAATGATGAATATTATCATTACAGTTACTGGTTCAATTGTAGGTATTGCCTATATTACCGAATTTTTTATCGCTTGGTATTCCGGTGTTGAATATGAAAGTTATGCCTTTTTCAACCGAATGCAAGGACCTTACTGGTGGGCTTATTGGATGATGATGACCTGTAATGTGATTTCTCCACAGTTGTTCTGGTTCAAAAGTTTACGTCAAAGTTTAATTGTTTCATTTGTTCTTTCTGTAGTTGTGAACGTAGGGATGTGGTATGAGCGATTTGTAATTATTGTTACCTCATTGCACCGAGATTATTTGCCGTCTAGCTGGGCAATGTTCTCTCCTACCATGTATGATATTGGGGATTACATATTCTCCTTTGGGTTATTCTTTACTCTGTTTTTCTTGTTTGCAAAATACCTTCCAGTTATCAATATGTTTGAGATTAAGGCAGTCATGAAGGGAGTTTCTTCAAGCTATCCAAATAAGAAAGGGTCGGCTCCAGCGCATGGAATCACACAACCAGTTCATAATAAAGACAAGGAATAATATTTTAAAATAAGCTATTAAAAATAGATTTAATTGATAATGAGCGATTTAACAAAATTTTTAGTTGGGATATATGACGATGAAGATGAAGTTCTTCATGCTGTATCTGAAGTGAAAAGCAAGGGTGTAAATATTCACGAGGTATATACTCCTTTCCCAATTCATGGTTTAGATAAAGCAGTAGGTCATCCAAGAACGAGAATACCTATAGCTTCCTTCTTATTTGGAATTACTGGTACCACTTTAGGAACATTATTTATTGTCTGGACTATGGGTTTCGATTGGCCAATGATAATCGGAGGTAAAGACAATGTTGCATTTCCAGATTTTGTGCCAATTATATTTGAATGCACTGTTTTATTAGCCGCTTATGGCATGGTGTTTACATTTTGTGCAAGTAATAGTTTATGGCCAGGCAAAAAACCAATCTTATTTGATAATCGCACCACGGATGACAAATTTGTAATGGCGGTAAATATGTCAAATAATAAGCTTTCTGAATCTGAGGTGACCTCTATTTTAACAAATTCAGGAGCTATTGAGGTGAATACCAAAGAAGTAAAGTGGTAGTAAATTAAAAAAATAATTAGCAATGTTATATACTAAAAACGTAATAGCTACACTTGGATTTGCTTTTATTGCACTTTTGAGCTCATGCGATAATCATAACAATACTGGTCTTGAATATTCGCCAAACATGTATTATTCGGCCGGATATGAGCCGATGTCACAGCTTGAGGGTGAGGTTAACAACATCAATCCAATGGGGATGAATATGAGATTACCAGTAAAAGGTACTGTGGCTCGTAGGAATTATCAAACCAAATTCGGAGAGGGTGATTCATCAAAAGTAGACCTAATGGTTTATAACTTACCAGCTGATAGTATCGCAATTGCCGAAAATACTTTGAAAAATCCAATTCCTGAAACTGAAGCTTCTTTAGCTGATGGTCAGTTATTATATGAGCGTTTTTGTCAACATTGCCATGGCGAAACTGGTAAAGGTGATGGTCTTGTGGGTAAAATGTATAAAGGAGTTCCAGTTTATTCAAGCGATGCTCTAAAGACAATGAATGATGGGCATATTTTTCATGTAATTACTTATGGTAAGGGTAGAATGTGGGCACACGGCTCTCAAATATCACCTGCTGATCGATGGAAAATAGTACAATATGTACATCAATTACAAGCGCAATAATTTAGAAAAATCTTAAATTTACAAATAAAATTAATATGGCAGGTCACTCACATTTTACTCCAGCTAATGTTGAGGAGCATTTTGAATTCACAGCAGCCGCTAAAAAGAAAATTTACATTAGCTTTTTAGTTGGGATTGTAATGTTCGTTTTGGGTATTTTGTTTCTTGCAAACGGAATTGGGGAAGGTCATGAAACAACCGCAGCAGGTCATGAAGCTGTTAGTCCAGCCGCAGGTGCTCATGCTGAAGCAGCAGTGCCTAGTACACATGCCGAAGTAAAAGCCGCCTCACCAGAGCATCATGGAGCTGCCTCTGGCTCACATCATGAATATCATTGGACAAAAAGATTATGGGCCAATTTATGGCTTAACTCGGTCTTTTTTGCAGGAATAGCTGTTGTGGGTATGTTTTTTGTTTCTTTACAATACTTAGCAAAAGCTGGTTGGTCGTCGGTAATAAAACGTGTACCAGAAGCATTTCCCGCATTTTTACCTTTTGTTGGGGTATTAATGCTTATTATATTTTTTGTTGGTGGTCATGATTTGTTCCATTGGACCAATGATGCCCTTTATGATAAAAACAGTCCTGAATACGATAAAATCATAGCTGGAAAGCAAGGATTTTTGAATAAGCCCTTTTATATCATTCGTCTACTCTTATATTTTGGCGTTTGGTATGGTTTGTGGAGATGGTTGAGATCAAAATCATTACAAGAGGATGAAATTGGCGGTAATCAAAATTTCTATGATATGGTAAAAATTGGTACCGGCTTCATAGTTTTCTTTGGAATTACTTCGTCTACATCTGCTTGGGATTGGACTATGTCTATCGATACTCACTGGTTTTCAACCATGTTCGGATGGTATCATTTTGCCTCTTGGCATGTTACATGCTATTGTGTAATTACTTTGGCGGTACTTTTATTGAAAGACAAGGGTTATATGAAATATGTAAACGATAGTCATTTGCATGATTTAGGCAAATTTATTTTTGGTTTTTCTATTTTCTGGTCATATGTTTGGTTTGCTCAGTTTTTATTGATCTACTACGCTAACTTACCAGAAGAAACAATCTATTTTAGAGAACGCTGGGAAGGTCATGATGGTGTTTTCAGAACACCATTGATCCTATCTGTTCTATTTAATTTTGCATTTCCTCTGCTATGGTTTATGACAAGAGATGCTAAAAGAAGTGCCACATTTATGAAGGTAGGCGCATGTGGTTTGATTATGGGTCATTATTTGGATTTTTATCAAATGATAATGCCAGGTACAGTAGGTAAGCATGCTGGTTTTGGGCTTTTGGAATTTGGAACAATCATCCTATTTGCTTCAGCATTTATATATGTTATTTCAGTTCAATTAACAAAAGCATCACTTGTTCCAAAGAATCATCCATTTTTGGAAGAAGCATTACATCACGATATTTAATAAAATATAAAACTTTTTGAAAGGTAATCAGTTAATATTTTATCCAATTGCCTTCATATATGCTTATTAAAATTGATTTAAAAGAAATCTGATTTCTGAAGCCTATATGAGTATTTAAAAAAATTAAAAATTAAAAACACATGAATTACATAGCAGGTATATTGTCTCTATTATTTTTAGTTTTATCTATTTTGGTGATTCGCAGAAGCGGTGCGTTGGCAAAATCTCTTAGTAGTGAAAAAAGCTCAGACGAATTTTCAGCGGTGACAGGAGAAAACAAATGGAATGCAATTGGTTTTGTAATCTTCTTTGTATTAGGCTGTGTGGGCGGAGTTGTTTCATTTATTGATTCAATGCCACAAATGTTCAGGACTCCTAATTCAGAACATGGAGTAATTACTGACAATATGTTTTGGATTTCGATGTCAATCATAACTTTTGCATTTTTTGTTACCAGCGGCTTATTGTTTTATTTTTCGTTCAAATATCAATATAACAAAAATAGAGTTGCTAAATTTTATCCTGAAAATCATACGTTGGAATTGGTATGGACGATCATCCCAGCAATAGTGATGGCAGGATTGGTCTTTACAGGTTGGAAAGCTTGGAGCAGTATTATGTCGGATGCTCCGAAAGATGCAGTAGTGATTGAAATCGTTGGCCAGCAATTTGGCTGGAAGGTACGCTATGCCGGTGTTGATAATAACAAATTAGGCAATTATGATTATAAAAAAATTGATAATACTAATGATTTAGGGATTGATTTATCAGATGAAAATTCGTTTGACGACTTTATTCCTGGTGAGATGCACCTACCAAAAGGTGTACCTGTTTTATTGAGAATTAGAGCGAAAGATGTATTACACAGTGTATTTTTACCTGATATGCGTGTAAAAATGGATGCGGTGCCAGGTATGCCTACTAAGTTTTGGTTCAAAGCAACAAAAACCACAGACGAAAAGAGAGCAGAAATGGGTAATTCTGAATACAATTATAAAATAAATTGCGCAGAAATCTGTGGAAATGGACACTTTGGTATGTCAATTAACTATTATGTTGATGAACCCGAGGATTTCAAAAAGTGGTATGCTGAGCAAAAACCGTTTTTGACAATGTTTCCAGAATATTTAGAAAAGGTACCTGAAAAATTAAAAGCAA
>JAZKGO010000083.1:0-8976 GCA_040385875.1 Bacteroidota bacterium | reverse complement strand
GACTGTGGAAATAGCTCTTCGACAAGTCAGACTATTACGGTAGCAGATACACAGGGACCAATCATTATTGGCCCAGCATTGGTAGACGTGAATGCCGATGCCAATTGCGAGTTTACAGTTGCCCCTCCAATGGTGACAGATAATTGCAGTGCTCCTGGAATGCTTAGCTTTAGTGATGCTTTGGTAGAGTGTTTTCCTACCAATGGAGGAGGAAATATAAATGCAGCAGGTAGTTATTTCCCCATAAATGTAGTTAGTTCGCTACTAGCGAATCAATTGCAAAAAGCGGATCTTTCTTTCGATAGTAATCAGGGCAAAGGTCGGGCTGAGTTTGTTTTGATTGCTCCAAATGGTACTCAAGGAATTGTTTTAGTAGGTAATTTTTGTCAAGGTGGCAATTGTGAAGATCCAGGAACATTCTCTCCTTCACTTTATCCTAATTCATCAGGATATCCTATTTGGCAAAATTCAAATTTAATACCAACGGGTGCTGGTAATTTTAGGCCAACTGGTGTGGCTTCTGCCCAAACAATCGCAGATTTACCTGGCATTACTTTTGTCACCAAATTTGAAGATTTTACGGGTGCTGCAGGGGGACAATGGCAAGTTTATGCCAGAAAACAACAAAGTGTAAATGGTTCGATTCATTTCAATACGGGCTGTTTGACTTTTGAAGAAGAGTGTGCTAAAATATATACAAGAACCTGGTCATCAACTGACGCTTGTAACAATGTAGGTACATTAGTTCAAACAATTGTTGTGCATGATGTAACCGCTCCAATTATTACCTGTCCAGCTAATCAAGATTTTATGGTAAGCCCCACAGATAACTGCGTGAAACAATATACATTCCCTCAAATAGTGGTAACTGATAATTGTACTGAAACCGCCAATATTGTCTTGAATTATACTTTGTCAGGAGCAACCACGATGGCTACTCCGACATTGGTTACTGCTAGTCCTGTTACTTTAGCTGCGGGTTTAACCACCATTACTTTAACCGCTACTGATCGTTGTGGAAATACCAGCTCATGCAGTTATTCAGTTTCGGTAAATTGTCCTCCGCTTCCTGTTAGACTCATTTCGTTTACTGGCAAATCAACCAACAAAGGAAATGAATTGACTTGGAAAACAAGCTCGGAACAAAACTTTAGCCATTATGAAGTAGAGCGCAGCGAAGATGCGAAAGCGTTCAAAATGATTGCAAAAGTTGACGGTGCTCAGTCGAACACGAAGGAAAACCTTACCTACAACTATATTGATGAAAACAATCAATTAAGTAATAGCAATACAATCAATTTACCAAAAGCCTATTATCGCTTAAAAATGGTAGACATGGATGGTAGCAAAGACTATTCAAAAGTAATTTTCATAGAAAATGAAATTGGACAATCAATTGTAGGTAATTTCTATCCTAATCCAGCTTTTGGAAATGAGGTATCTATAGATATTTACAGTAGCACTGCCTCTTTATGGACTATCAACCAGTATGATTTATCTGGAAGAGTCATTAAAACTGAAACTCGCCAATTGGATAAAGGTGAAAATAAAGTGAAATTAGGTATGAAAGAAATACGACCGGGTCTATCAATCTTCCGATTTGAAAACGCTAACGGTGTTCAATTCCGAAAACTGAGCAGATAATTTAAAATTTCTTTTTCTTTGAACCCAAAAGCCTGCTAGTTTTTAGTGGGCTTTTGGGTTTTTAAAAGGTAATATTAGTGGATAAACTATTCAGTTGAAAAACGGTCATCCATAGGGCATCATTCAAATAATTTTTGCAATATTTTTTTATATAATGCTTTTTATTATTTTTGTGGTAATAAAATTATATGTAATAAAAAATATTTTCTTGAAATTCTTAAATATTTATTAATCATTTAAACTTCTTACTTTTTTAATCAAAAAAAATGAAACACATCTACACAAGTAATTGCTCAGGCAATTATACTTCTTCAAAACATTCGTTACTATTAAAAACATTGCTATTTGCAGTGCTATTCACATTTGGCTTTTCAAAGGCTAAAGCTGACTGTACCGTTACGACCAGTATCAATGCTTCCGATTTTTTGGCTACTTATTCTGGATGCACAGGTACTATGACCATACCAAGTGGTGTTGTGCTTACAATGGATGTAGATCTTACAATTCCAGGTGGGGTAAATAAAATCATAATACAGAATGGAGGCCAAATTGCCTGGATAAATGGCAGTAGCATACAATTGTATCTTGCTCAGAATACATCAATTGTAATAGAAAATACAACATTGGATGGTGTTATTGCTCTAGGTGGTTCGTGCAATAATAACGACGAAATCTGGATTGGTGACGTTCAATATGCGGTATGTACTGGTGGTGGTGCCTGCATCACTTTTGCAACATTAATTGCTAATGGAGGTACAATCCAAATAGATCCAGTTGTAGTTGTTGAAAATAATTCTCAAGAGGGAAATACTGTATGTTTTAACACTTTTACACTGAATGCAGCTCTTGATGGATTTGTTGGAGGCACCCCAACATTTTTATGGACTCAAACAGCGGGGCCTGGTACTTCAAGCTTTAGCACAAGCAATACCATTCAATCGCCAACAATCACTGTTACAGAGCCTGGTAATTATAGCTACAAGGTAGAGGTTGTGGTAGCTTTAAGTGATATTTGTATTACAACCCTTGTTACTGTTAACAGCACAATAGATATGATAGTGGAATCCTGTGTACTGCCTGTTCGCCTCGTTTCATTTAATGCAAAATCAACTCCATCTGGCAATGAAATAAATTGGAATACTTCTAATGAAACCAATTTCAGTCATTTTGAAATCCAAAAAAGTAATGACAGTCATGCATTTGCTGGAATTGGAAAGGTTGCTGGGAACAATAAAAAAGATCAATTTTCTTATAGCTTTTTAGATAAAAAATCTGAATCTGAATCGTACTATCGCTTGAAAATGTTTGATTTAGATGGTAGTTCTGTAATTTCTAAGACAATTTTTGTTAAAAATGAAAACCAAAAACAATTAGTTGGAGAGTTCTATCCAAATCCAGCTTTAGCAAATGAGGTAAGCATCAATATTAGCTCATCTGTCAATGCCAATTGGACAGTGACCAGTTTTGATATGGCAGGAAAGGTAGTAAATACTGAAATTAAGAAATTAAATGCGGGTCAAAACCTAGTAAAAATTGGAGCTAACAAATTGAATAAAGGTTTAAATATTATTCGTTTTGAGAGCGGAAATGAGGTGCAATATAGAAAGTTGATTAAATAAAAAAAGTTTTGGATTAAATTTTAAAATCCGTTAAGGCTATAAAACCTTAGCGGATTTTTTTATGAATCAAGTTCTGAATTAATCAAATCAACTTCTTCTTTTTTTGATTCGCTAAAAAATCTCTTTTGAAAAATTAAGATTGAAACTACACCAACAAAAATAGAGGCGTCTGCAAAATTAAAAATTGGAGTCGAGTACCAAGAGCCGCCCCAAATTGGCACCCAATTCGGTATCATTCCCTCCCAAAAATCAAAGAAAAACATATCAATCACTTGGCCATGAAACCAAGGATTTTCGGTCCCAAAGGGAGCGTTTCCTAAATATTTACCATAAAAAATACTGTCAATCACATTGCCAATAGCACCACCTAAAATCAAAGAAATGCATAACAAAAAACCACTTGAGGCGCCAGATTTAGCCATTTTCAATAAGTAAAATCCAATACCAATCATAGCTATAATTCTAAAGATTGTCAGTATCAATTTCCCATTAGCAAAATCTAAGGTAATCCCAAACGCCATACCTGGATTAGTTACATAATGAAGCTTGAAAAAATCACCTATTATACTTATCTGGCCAATAAAGCCTGGCTGCATATAGGTATGAACTGCCATTTTAATTGCCTGATCAATAACGATAATTAAAAGAGTAACTAGAAAATATTTGTAATGAGACCACATAGTATAATTTTTAGGCAACAAAGATAAGGCTAATTGATTAAAGATTTGACAGAAAACTAATTGAGCTATACATAAAAGCCAGATTCCTTGATGAAATCTGGCTCAAATTTATAACAAAAGTAACAGACGATTGGTGTGTTGATTACTTAGCCTGAAGCCTTCTGCTAAACTCAGTTTGAAGCAACTTGTATTCACGACTACTTTGTCCGGCCATAGAAGTATTTTCATCTGCACGTCTGAATAGATAAGGCATTACAGCATCAACTGGGCCATAGGGTACATACTTGGCTACATTATAGCCTGCCTTTGCTAAATTGAATGAAATGTTATCTGACATACCCAATAATTGCGCAAAATAAAACCTTTTATCGTCCTGTGGTATATGGTTTGCTTCCATTGCTTCCACCAAATAATTACAACTAAATTCGTTATGAGTACCCAAGCATATTGAAATCAATTCCCTATTTTCAACACAAAAATCTATTGCAGCATTATAATCAGCATCCACATCCTCTTTGTTAATATGTATTGGCTCACAATAATTCTCTTCATGTGATCGATCTCTCTCTTTTTCCATGTAAGCACCTCTTACTAATTTTGCTCCAACTTTAAAGTTTGCATCCTTAGCCCTTTCGGCAATAGCTTTTAAATTACTCAAAACATCTTTACGGTATAATTGATAAGTATTGTAAATGAGCACTTCATCTTTATTATGTTTTGCCATTGCTTCATTGGCCAGCTCATCAATTATATCCTGAATCCAACTTTCTTCGGCATCAATAAATAAACGAACTTTATGACTAGCCGCAAAATCTGTAATTTTATTAAATCTAATTTTAATTTTCTCAAAAGAATCCAACTCCTCTTTGGTATGCTTATCTCCTTTTTGTAAATTCTCCAAAAGGTCAACATCGCCAATTCCCGATACCTTGAAAACCGAAAATGGAATATTCTTATTATTGGTCGCTTTTTCAATCGATAGCAATATTTCACTTAAAGTCTTGTCAAATGATTTCTCTGAATCTTCCCCTTCAACTGAGTAATCAAGAATGGTTCCAATATTATTTTTAGCTAATTCTGCGATTGTTTTATCACACTCTTTCAAACTTTCACCGCCACAAAACTGGCCAAAAATGGTAAGTTTAATAATTTTTTTGATAGGAAAATGTAACCAGAGGAATAGTTTTACCCAAAAAGTACCTATCTTTACAATCCAATTTTTATTCATTAAGGCGAATAAATACAATGACTTCTTGAGTTGGAAATCAGATTTGCTTTGAAAGGCAATGGAAGTATCTTCAAAAGATAATTTTGTTTTTGCCTCTGATCTTACAATATTTGACATGTAGTAATGTAATTGTACAAAATAAAGTATTGATTTTTTAGGTTCCAATATTATGTAAATCCCTAATAATCAGCTATATTTGGACTTGTTTACCCAAAAAGCTTGCAAATATAATAAATTGGAATAATACAATAATTAAATATTCAAAATTTATTTTTTTTTCCGATAATTTTTGACACTATTTTTAAAGGTAATTATCAAATTAAAGTTTTAACGATTATTAATATTTTTTTAGAAGGATTTTTTTACAACAAGAGATGAATGCAAATTTAGAAATAACGCCATTAAATCAGTGGATTAATACAAATGGCAAACCATTAATAATAGCTGGACCTTGCAGTGCCGAAACTGAAGAACAAGTTTTAGAAACTGCATTAAGGATCAAAGCTGAAGGCTATGCACACGTAATGCGTGCTGGTGTGTGGAAGCCACGTACCAGACCTGGTAGCTTTGAAGGAATGGGCGAAGCCGCTTTACCTTGGCTAGTGGAGGCTCGCAAGCAAACAGGATTACCAATCGCTGTAGAAGTAGCCTCTCCTGATCATATTGAGAAAGCTTTGAAATATGGTGTGGATATCCTTTGGATTGGAGCAAGAACTACGGTAAATCCCTTTAATGTACAAGACATTGCCGATGCTTTGAAAGGTGTTGACATCCCTGTATTGATCAAAAATCCTGTGAATCCAGATTTGGCTCTTTGGGTGGGCGCTTTTGAGCGTATCCAAGGGGCTGGTATTACTAAATTAGGTGCTATTCATCGTGGTTTTAGTAATGCACAAGAAACTAAATATCGTAATTCACCAATGTGGCAGCTAGCTATTGAGTTGAAAACGATGTTTCCAACTTTGCCATTAATTGGTGACCCATCGCACATGGCAGGTAAAAGAGCTTACCTATACGAACTATCACAACGCATTTTGGATTTGAATTACGATGGAATGATTATCGAAAGTCATCGTGACCCTGATACTGCTTGGTCAGACGCTTCGCAGCAACTTACTCCGGAAGCATTGGGACAAATGTTGAAAGAATTGGAAGTACGTAAGGCTAACTACGGTGCTGATTTTACCAACGAATTGGAATCTCTTCGTGCTAAAATTGACAATATTGATCGTGAATTGATGGAAGTATTGGCTGCACGTATGGCTATTGTGGAAAGACTTGGTGAGTATAAGCGTGATAACAACGTAGCAGTACTTCAGCTAGATCGTTGGAAACAAATTCATAATGACAGAGCCGGGCAAGCCAAAGGTTTGGGCATGTATCCTGAATTTGTGGAAGAAATGTTTAAATTGATTCACTTGGAATCCATCAGAAAGCAAACAGAAGTGATGAACTCACAAACTGCTTAAGCACTCTTTGACTTTTATTGAAAAAATGCCTTGATGAATAATCAAGGCATTTTTTATGCTTCAATAATTTAATTTAGACACCTTAACCCTATTCAAATGTAAATGGCTAGGTCTAAAATTTCTAAACAAAAGCTACTATGCATATTACCAAAAAGAGGTTAATTTAATTCTTTTGCCATATACATTACAATTCCCTAATTCTAATATTCTTGAAATAGACTCGTTGCCCATGATGTTGGAACATGATATGCCCTTCCTTATCTCCATGAAAATTGGGATGAACTTTGAATTTGCTTTTGGCAATCAATTCATTCAATGCTTGACTTCCGATTTCAAAATCTAATACTTTTGAACCGTTAAGCCAATGCTCAACATGACCGTTTTTATGCAATAATTTAGCATTGTTAAATTGACCGATTGGCAAAAGCTTCTTTTCTTTAGGTCTGATTAAATCGTATAATGAGCCAGCAGACCTGATTTTTACGGTATCTTTAAAATGTATATCATCCAATACTTGTATTTCGAAATTTTCAAGCCAATTGGGACTGTTGCCATTAGCTGACACCATTTCTTTACGTTCTTGAATATGAAAAAATACCCCAGAATTAGCAGCAGTATCTACAGCCCACTGATATTCCAATTCAAAGTTTCTGAACCGTCTCTTAGTAATTAAATCAACGTTTTTGACATTCAAAACGGTCGCTATTGCTCCATTTTTCACTTCCCATACACCATTGGGAAATGATTCCATTTTGTAACCACGAAGTTCGTTCGTATTGGTGCCATCAAAAAGAGTTATCCAATTTTTGGGCTTCTGAGCAAGGCAAGTTGAAGTAAATAGAATCAAGGCGTACAATGCATTTTTCATAAATATAGATTTAAAGAGGAGTTTAAATATAGTTAATATTTATGGGCTGAGTGTCTTTATTTACAGGCTATTCTATGTAAGTAAAAATTAATACCCATCCGGTTTTTAGCCAATCGACTTTGTTTAGAACAGGATTGAAAATAAAAAGCACCTATTTGGTAGGTTTTAAATTGGATAAAACCACAAAATAGATGCCTTAATTAATGAATTAATTTTATTAGTTATTATGCCTCCAGCATATCATAAACGATTACTTTTTGCCATAGATGACTGTAGTTTTTGATAAATTCCTGGTGGATGGCATGGTCTTGATAAACCTTTTGGCCAGCCAAATCATCAAAAAACATCAGTTCTGAAACATCCCAACTGGTATCTACTACTTCACGCTTTTCGGTTGATGCCAACACACCAACCTTCAAGTTTTTAATAGTTGGGATTGCTTTTAATGATTTTACACCTTCTACTAATTTGTCTCTATCCGCTACTGAGCCACTATTTTTGAGCCAAAAAAATACATGATGCACTATTTGCTTATTTTCCATTTTTGCTTTCTCTAAAGGGTTTGTTAAAATTACACCGCCAATTAAGGCCGATTTTTGTATAAAATTTCTTCTGTCTATCTTTTCCATATTTTTATTGATTTACAAAACTACTCAACAGTAACCGATTTTGCCAAATTTCTTGGCTGGTCTACATTGCAGCCCCGCAATACAGCTATATGGTAAGACAGTAATTGTAAGGGCACCACAGAAAGCAATGGGGTAAGTAGCTCATCCGTTTTAGGGATTTCCAAAACATAATCGGCCATGGTTGGGATAAGTTTGTCGCCTTCAGTTACAATCGCAATTACACGACCTTTTCTCGCTTTTACTTCTTGCAGGTTCGACACTACTTTTTCATAAGAGCTGTCCTTTAAAGCAATAATTACCACTGGCATTTCTTCATCAATCAATGCAATGGGGCCATGTTTCATTTCGGCAGCAGGATAGCCCTCGGCATGTATATAGCTGATTTCCTTTAATTTAAGTGCACCCTCCAATGCCACTGGAAAGTTATAACCTCTGCCCAAATAGATAAAATTTGTAGCATCTTTAAAGATATTAGCCGTTAATTTAATCGCTTGTTCTGTAGTGTTTAAAACCCGCTCAATTTTAGCAGGAATTTTTTCCAACTCAAACAATAAGCTTCGAAAACTATCTTCTAATATTGTTCCCTTTTTATGCGCAATAGCAATTGCCATTTGGGTAAGTGTAATCACCTGAGCAGTAAAAGCTTTGGTACTTGCCACTCCAATTTCTGGCCCTGCATGGGTATAGGCTCCCGCATGGGTAGCTCGTGGAATCGAAGAACCCACCACATTACAAACACCAATGATGATGGCTCCTTTGCTTTTGGCCAATTCAATTGCCGCCAAAGTATCGGCTGTTTCACCTGATTGAGAAATCGCAATTACCACATCACCTTCGTG
>JAZKGO010000082.1:0-16289 GCA_040385875.1 Bacteroidota bacterium | reverse complement strand
TAAATCTATTTGCTAAATTAAAATGTATTGATTGTAAACATACTTATTTTTCTGGCTGCCAGTATATTTTTGTGTTCGGAATTTTATGATATGCATCGTACTCCTGCAAACTTAGTCGGTTACTGTCTCTTATAATTTTGGGGGTAGCCAAAACTAAATCAAAAATTGCCAAAAGAATGGCTTTCAAAGCTATGAAATCACCCTTAAAAACTTTTAACTTTAATTGAATCCAAATCGAATAACCCATTTTTTTGGGAATTAAAATAATCGGGTAAAACAAAAAATACAAATACCAGCCTGAACGCAAAGATCTGCGTAGTCTAATTCCATAATCTGAATTATTTTTTCGAGATTTCACATCCACCCTGTGATGGACCAAAACTTCCGGTAAATAATTTACTGTCCAGTTCTTTTTAAATAATTGATAGGAAGCAAAATCTTCCTCACCATAAAACACAAACCATTCCGGATAATGGGGAATATCACGCCACGCTTTCATGCGCCAGACATGGGCACAACCCACAAAACCTTTGACGCTTTGGAACTCCTCTCCAGAAACTATTGAGTTAGGTTCTTGCAATCCCCAAAAAATACGCAAGGCAAGCAAGCCACAATTGGGATTTTTTTCAAAATGGTTATGAATGAAACCCAAGGGATTTTCGGTAACAAAATGGGCATCATCGTCCAAGGAAATGGCATAATCGGCTTTGGTTTCGTTCAACATCTTGTTCCTACAAAAAATATAACCTTTGGAAACCGGATTGCTGAGGAGTTTTACTTCCGGAAAGTTTTCTTTTACATACTCATAAGTGCCATCGGTGGAACCATCGTCAAAAACTACGCATTCCACACCATCTTCCTTTAGCAAATACTTGATTTTCTCCAAAGTAAAAGCCAAATCGGTTAGGCGATTTTTGGTGGTGATAAGGATGGAAAAAGTTGGATCTGACATCGCTAACTAATTATTTTTAAACCAACGATTACTTTTTTCAAATAATCAGTCGACAAATAGTCTTCTAAATCTCTTCTATTTAAAAGCATATTATCCGGATTCTGTTTCCACAACTGATACGTCTTTCCAATCAAGGTAGCAATTTTTTCTATATCATCCACTTCTGACCAATAAAGGTAGTCATTACCCAACAATCTTCTGGTTTCACTATAATATGGAGCTAAGGACAAAATCAATTTATTGGCTTCAACACAATGGGGAAATTTGGCTGGAAGAAAAGGGCTAATTTCTGATTTTGCTTCTAAAATAATATTTACAGACACATTTTTTTGTAAATTATATACAAGATCAAAAGCTAAATTTCCATTATGAATATAAATTTCGGGATTGTTTTTTTGATACTCTTCGAGCATTTTAGTATGGTCAAAAGCGTTTCCTAAAACAAAAAGTTTTGCATCGATTCTAGCTTGCGAATTTTGTTGTAAAAACAATTTAAATCCTTCAATCAATCCATTAGGAGAACGTTGCGCCAAGAGATTCCCAGCATGCAACAGATTAAATTTCGATTTATCGAAATAGGAAGGAAACTCATTGTTTTCAACTTCATACTTGGCATTTTGATGTGGAATAATCATGCCTGTTTTCATGAAGTTTGGAAAATGACTCCCCATCCATTCCATTAATAATTGACTTGGAAAAGCACTAAATCTTGCTTTTTCTGAAACTTGAACAAAAAAAGCATCCTTAAATTCATAACCCGACTCTACCCATACATAAGGTTGTGGATAATAATGAAACGGATAAGGATCATGTACATAAGCCATCCACGCATTATGGAATTTCGGTACTTTTAAAACGGCATAATGAGGTCTAAAACTAGCCCCTTTGCTCAAAGTCAACACTAAATCGGGTTGAAATGTACTCTTTTTCAAAGATTTTACAATACTGTTGGTATCATTGAAAAAAGTAAAAGAAAATCCAAATAACTTCTCCAAGAACGGAGCTGGATTTACCTTAAAATTTCGTTGAAAAACCCGTTGAAAGCGGCTTAAAAAATACAAAGGACTGTATTTAATTTCAGGGATAGCAATACAATTAACCCCTTCTAACTGAATGTTTATCAAGGTATAATGATACACCAGAACCTCAAATCCAGCTTCAACCAAATTATGGATTAGAGCTACATTGGCTTTGGAACCGCTACTGTCCTCTATATTTATGGAGTCAACAACAACCAGTATTTTCATTTTAGTTCTTTTTCAATAAATAGTCCACAATCTTTCGGGAGGCATTACCATTTCCATAAGGATTCATCGGATTTTCAAAACCAGTGAAATTATCCAAAATAGCCTGAATGGTATTAATAATTTTATTGCTGTCAGTTCCCACCAAAGTGGAAAATCCTGCTGTCAACCCTTCAGGTCTCTCGGAAACGGTTCTGGTTACCAAAACAGGTTTTCCTATTGAGGGTGCTTCTTCCTGAATGCCTCCCGAGTCAGACACTATCAAAAAAGAGTGCTGCATCAACCAAACAAAGGCGGGATATGACACTGGGGTAATCAGTTGAATATTTTCTTTATTCGACAACAATTCATATACCACATCTTTCACGTTGGGATTCAAATGCACGGGATAAACAATTATGACATCATCTCTTTCTGACACTTTCAATAGTGCTTCACAAATATTTCTGAAACCATCTCCAAAGTTTTCCCGGCGATGCCCCGTTACCAACACTATTTTTTTATCAGCTGGAATTATTCTCTTTAGTTCCTCAATTTCAGGATGTATATAATTGAGGGCTTCTATTTTATGGATAGCCCAAAACAAGGCATCAATAACCGTATTTCCTGTTTCTACAATAGTGTCTTGGGATATTCCCTCATTAAGTAAATTCCGGGTGGCTTGCTTTGTGGGCGTAAAATGAATATCGGCAATCCGGCTGGTAATCTGGCGGTTCACTTCTTCTGGAAATGGAGCACTCTTGTTATAAGTCCGTAATCCCGCTTCAACGTGTCCCACTTTTATGCCTAAATGAAAGGCTGCCAAAGCTACCATAGATGAAGTTGTGGTGTCGCCATGTACCAAAACTAAATCAGGTTTTTCCATTATCAAGACTTCATCTATCTTATAGAGAATTTTGGCACTTAATCCATTAAGGGTTTGATTGGCTTGCATCAAATTGAGATCATAATCCGGAACAATTTCGAAAAAATCCATTACTTGATCCAGCATTTTCCGGTGTTGTGCAGTAACACATACCTTTACCTCAAAACTACTTTTTTGGAGTTCGTGATATAATGGAGCCATTTTGATGGCTTCGGGACGCGTGCCAAAAACGATTAGGATTTTAGTCATGGATAAATATTGCTTTTTTTATTTTATACAATGACAGACGAAAAGGCAGTATAGCATAAAAAATTTGCCACTTAATTTTTTCCACACTAGACAGTTTCATTATTCCTATAATTTGTTCAAACAAATTATATTCTTTAAAACCAATGGAAAGACACACAAAATATCTTTTCAAAGAATAAGTTAATAAGTTTTTTTGAACTAGGTTCCTTACTATCAACAAAGATGCTTCCTTTTTCGCTTCTACCCGTATATAATCATTACAGTTAAACTCATGCGTTTGAGAAGCAGAGTGTTTTCTGGCATAAATCAAGACTTTATTTATATTAATTCCTTTTAAACCATTTGAAACTAATCTGGTATAATACTCCCACTCTTCGGCATAAAGCAATTTGTTACTGAATTTTTCATCTCCAAGCGATTTCTTGTTCCATATAACACTACAGGTATTAAAAGGTAATTCATTATTTATTATTTTTTCTATATCTGTTATATCTATAAAAAAAACATTTTCATCGATGTTGTAATTTTCAAAACACTTCTTATCAAAATCATTAAAAAAAACGGTTCTTTTAAATCTACAGAAATCAATATTGTTGGCTAAAAATTCATTTATACATAATTCAAAAGTTAACGGATGTATAATGTCATCGCTATCAAACCAATAGACATATTCTCCTTGACTTAGCTCTAATCCATAGTTTCTACTGGCATCTGCTCCTTTTGAATAACCAATAGGTTTTGTGGTAAATTTAAATCGCTTATCCATCAAAAAAGGAGTGACTATTTCTAATGTATTATCATTTGAATTATCATCTACAATAATACATTCCCAAGAATCAAAAGTCTGGGCTATAATCGACTCTAAAGTCTCTGAAATTAAATCAGCTCGATTGTAAGTAGGCATTACAATCGATATTTTTGGATTTGTCATATTGCAATTTATGGATTCTTATCCGTTTATTTTTCACAATTTTTAATAGTCAAAAGAAATCATTTAAAAAAAATATATCCTCTATTAAACAATCCGAAAAGAATATAACCAGTGATCGTTTTTAACATCCCTTTAAAATCAAATAACTTTAATTGTATTAGTATAAGTTTTTTAAAAAAATATTGTTTTTTGTTATTATTCTGAACTAAAGCCAACCTTAAAATAAATTTACAACTATTTTTATAAAAAGTTTCTAAAACTAAAATATTCGCTTTTCTATTCTTTTTTATCAATTCTAAATGTTTCTCAAGAGCATTAAATTTTGATCTTAATTCCTCAAAATTGAGCTTGTAAATTTCCTTAGCCAAAGAATGATCGTGAAACCGATATTGTATTAAAGGCAAATTTATATAAACTATGTTAGGATTTCTATACAACATCCGCATATTAAAGTCCCAATCATCCAAATTTCGAATGCTTTCGTCAAATAACTCCACTTGCTGGTTTAAAAAACTTTTTCTCCATAAAGGACCACAGACATAGAAAGCTACTTTTCCTGTAAAGTAATCCTCAATCAGATTATCAGAAAAAATAGTATTTTCACTAATTATAGTTCCTGATTTAAAATCAATTTTTTTTAATTTGGCGACAACAGCATCTGTTTTATCACCAAATTGTTTTACCCAAGTAGACAGTGCATTCGGAAAATACAAATCATCACTATCCAACCAATTAACATATTCTCCTTTAGCTTTTTCAAATCCAAAGTTTCTACAAGCAGAGGGGCCTTTTAAAGTTGCTTCAGGACGATGGTAGTACTGAAATCGATCATCTTTTTTTAAATATTCATCAATAACTTCAGAAGTGTTATCTGCAGAACCATCATCCACAATAATACATTCCCAATCGGTATAGGTTTGTTCAATTATACTGTCGAGAGTTTCACTTATTATATGTGCTCGATTGTATGTTGGAATGATTATGGAAACTAATGAATTCAACGCTATTTTATTGCTTATTTATTCAACTTCTCTTTAACCTTTTTAATCGACTCTAGCCATTGTAGACCATATTTACAGTCAGGCTCTAAATAATTACCTTCTGCCCATTCATTCCAAGATTTTAATATTACAAATGGAGGATTATCCTTGTTTTTTTTTAATTCTTCTGCCGCTTTATAAAGATGATGTTCCCATGCTTGCGGTGTTGCATTTTTAAAAATTAGTGCTTTTTTTCCATTCCGAGAATAATTATCCCAATTAGGAAATACGCATGGGATATATTTTTTATGAGGAAAATCAATATTCAAATATAAGACTCCCTTAGAGTAATCCAGTATTAATGGTTTTCGCTTTTTTTCTACTTCATTACTGTACCCCATAAGTGAATATATTTTATTTTCCAACTTTCCCAAAAAAGACTTTTGACTAAAATAAGTTTTTTGATTATAACGTATTTTATTAAATGCATCCAAACCAACTACCCCAAATATTGTATTGTTGTCAATTACATTTTTAGAATTTATATTTCCAGTTGCGACAAAATAAACTCCTTCAAAACCATTTGAAATTGCTAATGAACTAAAAGTATTTATAAAAGTTTCTAAATCAGGAATCGCGTCAATCCTATAAACATGAAACATTGGTTTATTGTCTATTTTTATATAACGATCATCTTGAAAAAATGGGAGCAGATAATTAAAATAAGCTACATAATCCGACTCTCCATTATAGGTTTGTTCCATCAATACTTCAGGATTGTTGAGGCCGTGCCAAATGCCTTTCCAAGATTCGTTTGCCCAACAAAAACAAAATGGAATGTTCACTTTTTTATTTTTTAACATCGATTCTGCTGGCCTTTCCAGCAACATTTTCCCATTGCCAAACCAATATTGATAATAAATAAATCCATCTACTTCATAATCTTTAGCTAATTTGGCTTGGGCTTCCTGAACTTCCGGTACTCTTAAATCATAAAACCCCAAATCAGCCGGTAATATAGGCTGGTAATGTCCTTCAAACAAAGGTTTAGCTTTGGCAACATTTGTCCATTCGGTAAAACCTTTTCCCCACCACACATCATTCTCGGGAATGGGATGGTATTGTGGTAGATAATAAGCTAAAAATTTTATCTGCTTTGTGGACATATTACTTCTTATTCTTAATAAAATGAGGGGTTTAACTTAAAACCCATATTACTCCTTTAATTTAAATTATTCGTATTTACCAAATACAGTAAAGCCAAAAAATTTCTTGCAAAAAATATCAATTATGAATTTCTCACTTTTTAGATTTACTGCATTCTTTTTTTTTACCTCCATTAATTGATTTTCCATTGCTTTAAACGAGCCATAGTGTTTGACAAAAAAATCGGCATGTTTAACACTTAAATAGTTCAGAATAGTGGCTTCATTTTCACTATTGATAGCTTTAAGCATTGAATTGGATTTTATTCTGTAATAAAACCCAACTTCTTCCAAACACTTTACATTGCCCCCATTTTTTAAAATGGCAATCCAAAATTCCCAATCTTCCCAGCCAAAAACCATATTAGTATCATAACCACCTACTAATTCCCAGTCTATTTTTCTAAAAAAAGCGGAACAAAAAATCAAATTTTTTCGGCTTAAATTATTAAGTGAAAAGGGAGGTAATTGCCAAAGCCCAAATTCTTTCCCAAATTTTCCTGCCTTACAATATACCACTTTTAAGGAGGGATCCTCTTGAAACGATTGCACAGCCAAAGCAACATAATTGGCGGCTATTTTATCATCTGCATCCAAAGGAAGTATAAATTCGCCTTTTGCATATGCAATACCAAAATTTCTGGCACTACTCAAGCCTCCATTTTCTTTTTTTAAATAGACGAAACGAATATCTTTTTCGACCCATTGCTTTGCAACTGCTGCTGTATAATCGGCACTGCCATCATTCACGATAACACATTCCCAATTTTGATAAGATTGATCCAAAACCGATTGCAGTGCCTCGTCCAAGTATTGGGCTTGATTGTAACAGGGGACTATGATAGAGACTAATTTTTTCATTTAGCTTTATATAAAAGAATTGATTTTATCATTAGTTTCAACTCATCAATCATTTTAATTTTAATTCCTAATCTGGGCTTAATTTTTAAATACTGGATGTAGATTGTTGGCGAAAAATTTTCTCTATTAAAAAAACATCTTTTTATCAATTTATTTTCAATATCAAACAAATAGTTGTTAAATCCCTTAGAATCAAAAAAAGGAGTTGAATTCCCTAATATCATTTTTCCTTTTAAAACATAAAAATCTTTAATTTCATCAAAAGTAACTAAAATAGATTCTCCAATTATTTTCTTTAATAAATCACGTTCCTTTCTATCTAAGGAACAATTCAAATACTTTAACATTTGAAGCCTAGATTGTAGAGCAGATTGAATTTGTGCTATCTCTCTTTTTTGGGAAACTTGAGTATTATGGACCCTATAATTTAGTAATACCTCTTGCAAATTATACAATTTCCCAAATGATATTAGACGAACCCATAAATCAAAATCTTCTGCAGGTTCTTTTGATACGTCATAAAAGATGGAAAACTCATCTAATACTTGATTTCTAATCATCACTGAAGGATGTGCTATACAATTACCCTTTAATAAACCTAATTTTATATCTTCATAATGCTCAGGTAATTTTATAACTAATTCTGAACCAATCGCATTAAATAATGTCCCACACAATACAACTTCTGGATTTGCTTCTAAAAAAACAACTTGTTTCTCAAATCGTTCTGGCAAACTTATATCATCACCATCCATTCGGGCTATGTATTTACCCTTAGCCAATTGTAACCCCAAATTTAAACTATTTGTTAAACCTGTGTTTAATGGTTTTTCAATTAACTGAATTTTTGAATCAGTGTATGTTTTTATAATAGAAACAGTTTTATCAGTTGATGCATCATCAATAATTAAAAACTCAAAATTTGTATAGGTTTGATTTAAAATACTATCAATTGCCTCATTAATGTACAACTCACAATTGTACACTGGCATCAGAACCGTTATGTTGGGAATAATTTTTACAATCGTATCCATTCTGACGGTATTAAATCATTTGTATTTTTCTCGGTTTCAGCAAACCATTTTTTGGGTGCAATCACTGTTTTTTCTGGGTTTTCATTCAACCAGGCTGCCCACCAACTGAAAGAACTATTGGCAATTATATTATGACTGCAGGAACTCATCAATAGCATGTCTTTCCAACTATCTTCTCCTTTATTATGATGGACAAAAATCTTTGACGAGGGAAAATCCTTGAATTGTTCTTTGACCCAATTACTATCGTCTGAGAAGAACACTAAAGTAAAATCATCGATTTTGGAAGCTAACTGTTTTATGGCTTCTAAATAATAGTCTAAGCTGCAACACCCGTGATATTCTGCCGTGATTTTGTCACTTAGATAATCGCCTCTCCGTATATGGATTGCAATTGTATTTGAATTCTTGATTGTAATTAATAATTCTTTATTAATTACGTCTAATTTATCAATAGGAAAAGAAAATAGTTGTCTTATAAAATCCTCATAGCCAATGAAATATTTATAACTCTGAAAATAGCCATTTAGGTACACTGGAGATTTAATTGACAAAGCAGAAGTTAGAAAATCAAAAGAAGTTTCTTTATATATTTTAGGATACTGTAAACCTAATTTCCTCTTAACCTTATTTATAAAGGACATTTTCTCAAAGAACAGAAGGTCTGACCTTGATGCTCTAGCATAGGAATTATTAAAAATAGTCAATTCAAAATCCCTAGGAGTAAACCCCAATTTCTTTTCTCTTTCATCAAAAAAATTCAAATCTAAAAGTACCGAATCATTATTTTTTATCGCAAGAATACTTGCAAATGAATATTGAAACATTTGGTTACCATTACCTCCTTGCAATTTTAGTACTATCATTTTTTACGTGCTAAAATGTGAAATCCAAAACATAATAATTCTGATGAATTAGAATCATTATCTGATAAATTTTGAAGTAGAATTTTTAATTGTCTAATACTATCCGTTTCCGACTTATCAAGTATTTTTTTACTGTGTTTTTTAGCTATACTAGGCAATCTATTTATTTCTTGAGCGAGGTATTCAAAATAATTCCCATTAGGTTTTAGTTCAATAATTTCAAATCCATTTTTATCTAATTCTGTTTCATAAAAAAAACTATTAAATCCAGAATAAAAGTGATAAGGAGCAAAATGTGTTAGACTACAAAATGGCGCTGTTAAAACTAAATAACCTTCTTTTTTCAATATCCTTGAAAATTCTGTAATTGCTTCTATTGGATTTATAATATGTTCGAAAACCTCTGTACACATTATGGCATCAAAAGATCCATTTTCCACAGGAATAGAAGCTATGTCCGATATAATATCCAATTTTCCATAATTCCATATTTCCATTTGTAATCCCGCGTTTGTATTATCAGGGATGTATTGGGCGAAATCTTGTGACACATATTCTAAATGGGCACAAAATTTTTTAAACTGTTGTTCTCCTGCACCAGCATCTAAAATAGTACTTCCTTTAGGTATTTTCTTTAACGTTTCTTCAAGCCAATTAACCCTTGTAATTTCATTCAAAGTACCTACAGTAGTTGACTGAACTTTACTTTTTAAAATGTACTTTCTAATTACCTGTTTTAAATTCATTTGAAAAATTTCTTGAGTTTATATTTTAAAAGTTTTTTTAACGAAATCATTGAATACATTTTTTCTTCAGATTCATTTCCTTTTCCGTTTTGTTTCTGTTTTAAGTCAATTTTATCCTTGGGATATACTATTAATTCTATTTGACTTACACGCATAGATTTAATAGTATCAAACCATTCGAAACCTTGAAAAAAATAATCTTTAAAATTGTCAATCGTTTCATAATACCCTAATTCGCATGACCTATAAAAAAACCTTTGTATTGACGCAAACTTAAATAATCCACTCTCTTCCTTAGTCATCCAATTGACAATTCCATCTTTTTCTAAAAGAAACAATTGATGCTCGGGAAAATTATAAATATAATCATAATAAACTGTAGGGAATTCTAAATACCCCTGTTTTCCAACCCGTTGAATTTCTCTTAAAAAAACATCAGCATCATTAACATGTTCCAATACATGAGAGCATATTACATAATCAAATTCTTTATCTTCAAAGGGAAATCTTCCTCCATCATAATAAACTATTTGTTTTTGTGTTTGGAGAATTCCAACATAACCTGACTGTGCTATCCTTTCTTGCTCATTATCATATTGCAATTCCAGAAAAACATCAGACCTAAAATATGGTGTTGCTCCTGGACCTATTTCTAAGACTTTATCAGTTGATTTAATTGATTTAATTCTATCTGGGTAAAACATTTAAATTTATTTATTGTTTATTAAAAATGATTTAAAAAATTAATTATCTCATTTTTTAAATAGCCCACTTTATTTTTTAAAATGTAATTGAAGTCGTTTATTGAAAAATGAAATGGTTTTGAAAAATCTTTTATTTAAATAAAACTGATCACCAACCTGACCTTCAAATTCTGATTTCACTAAATAAAATTCATTTGAATTCATAAAATCTTCAATATCTCTTCTCAATGGTTGACCTTTATATAATTCTACATTTGCAACTTCTAACCAAATAGCCTTTGTTTTTTTTATATAGTCATTTGCTCCCATCAAAACTTTCAATTCTGCTCCTTGAACATCCATATGAATAAAATCAATTTCAGCAATTTTGTTTTTTATCAAAAATTTGTTAAGTGCGATAGTTTGAACATTTATTATTTCATTAAACTTTAACCATTGAGGATTATTATTACTTTCAGGAAAAAGCAATGAACTAGATTTGTTTCCAAAATCCCATTCTAAATTATTGGATTGATTTTCAGGATTACCCGAAGAAACATAAAACTGTGAAACACCATTTTCATTAGAAACTGCCAATGGTACAAGTTCTACATTTTTAGCATTATATTTTATAATATTTTCGGCAACAAGTTTTTGATTTTCGGGTAAAGGTTCAAATGTATAGATAGACGAAAATGGAAAAATTCTAGAGTATCTGATGGATTCTTCACCTTCACAACCTCCAATATCTAAAATGGTTAATTTATCATTTTTCTTAAATAATTTTAATAGGTCTTTTTTTAATGGTGAGTCTGTAAGAATATAATTGTTCCTATTGTAAATAGTCATACTCATTAAATTTGTTCAATTATTGTTTTCATTTGATCAACTATTAATCCGCCTTTATTATTAACAATAGATTTTTCTTGTTCATAAACCACATCCGAGATTGTTAAAATAATATCATTATCAATATATTCAATCGACTCTGAACCTCTAGAAATTCCTATAATTAATTTATATTGCCCTTGGTTAAATTTTATATTATCTTCTGTGAATATGGCAACAAAATTTCCTGGTTCTAAATCATTGGGCATTGACCATGAAGTCCTAATGGGAATATCAATCATATCATTCATTCCTAAACCAACAACTAAATTTTTAATTGCTTCACGTACCGTGAAATAAATTTTTATTCTCCAAGGTTTACCTATTGGTATTTCATTCATTAAATTCCCGTCAATATCTTCAATATTTAACTTGGTAGCATAAGCAATTTTGGCCACGGGCAATTTTGAATTAAATAAATATTCAGAATCATTTAAAACAGACTGGCTCAAATAAAAGTTTATGACATCCTCAGTTTTCCCTTGCATAATAAACCTCCCATTTTGCAACAAAATACATTTAGTACATAACTTTTGAATTGCCGCCATATTATGACTCACAAATAAAACTGTTCTCCCTCCCTCTCGGGAGATATCCTGCATTTTACCAATGGCTTTCTTTTGAAACTCGGCATCGCCCACGGCCAATACCTCATCAATCACTAAAATCTCCGGTTCGAGGAAAGCAGCAACGGCAAAAGCCAGCCTAACTGTCATACCGCTGCTGTAACGTTTCACCGGGGTGTCTATATATCGCTCACAGCCCGAAAACTCTATAATTTCGGCAATCTTGGAGGCGATTTCTTTTTTGGTCATTCCCAGAATGGCGCCGTTCAAAAAGATGTTTTCGCGTCCGGTCATTTCGCCGTTAAACCCTGTACCCACTTCCAACAAAGAGGCAATACGCCCACGTGACTTTATGCTTCCTGTGGTAGGTGCAGTCACCTTGGATAGTATTTTCAACAATGTAGATTTACCTGCACCGTTTTTACCAATAATCCCTAAAACTTCTCCACGTTCTACTTCAAAGTTAATGTCTTGCAGTGCCCAAACGTATTCGCTGTCGCCTTTGGTGCTTCGGTCATTAGTGTCGCCTATTTTTAAATAAGGATTTTCCTTGCCTCGTATTTCATGCCACCAGCGGTTCAAGTCATGACTGAGCGTACCTGTCCCTACCTGACCGAGTCGGTATTGCTTGGAAATATTTTCGGCTTTGAGGATGATGTCTTTCATGGTCGTCATTCGAGCACAACGCAGTGAAGCGCGGCAATCTGTTTCGATTATTGGGTTATGCTTTTTGCCACGAAGGCTCTAAGCCACAAAGTTATTTTATTTTTCTTACATTAATCTTATATATCTTATATAGTAATCTTTTTTTGAACAATATAAGGCATTGAAGAATATTTGAGTTTTTTCCTATTTGTTATTATTTAAAAAGTTTTATGAAAAACCATTTTACGCTTCGTAAAGGTTTCAAAATAGCTGCGCCTAATTTATAATCAATCGTATTTCTAAATTTATTGATTTCCGCTTTTTCCAAATCAGATGTCTTTAAAAACTGGTCTATCAAGGCTTCATAATGCGTGCAATAAATTTCCTTGTTCTTGATGTAAATGTATTTTTGGATTTCGTTGTGTTTCCGATTCATTCCTGCACTTCTGGAAACGATGCTTTGCCTGTAAAAAAACAAAACTTCCTCGATAACATGTACTCTCCATCCCAATGCACACACCCTTAAATAAAACTCCCAATCTTCATAGCCGTTTTCCGGATTTACATCGTATCCGCCCACTTGCTCCCAGCATTTTTTTCGAAATAGTGATGTTCCAATTGCAGCATTATGAAACAAAAAATCAACGGTTGTCTTTCCTATTGATTTATATATCTGTAGTTGTTTGTCGTTTGTGAAATACCTTCCCCAACTGCTCACAATTCCCATTTCTGGATTATTGCCTAACAGTACCAACGCTTTTTCAACAAAAGTAGCTTCGTACTTGTCATCAGCATCCAAGGTAAGTATGAATTCTCCTTTTGCCTCTTTAATTCCTAAATTTCTGGCACTGCTAACCCCGCCATTTTCTTTGTAAACATAAGCAAAACGAGGGTCTTTGACTTCCCATTTTCGGGCCACTTCCTCGGTGTTATCAGGACTGCCATCATTAATTATAGTACATTCCCAATTAGTATGGGTTTGGTCAAACAACGACTGCAAGGCTTCGTCCAAGTATTGGGCTTGATTGTAGCAGGGAACTATGATGGAGACTTTAGGCATTGGCATATACGGTTAAAACCTTTTATTTTTACTTTTTGAAGGCATAAATCATCCCAGTAATGGAAGTCAAATGCCTGGAGACAACCCTAAATTCATTTGCTACTAAAACATCCTCTAATATTTTAGCTCCTTTATCATGCCATTCAATTAACAATACATCAATATCTGGCAGTAAATTTGTATCACTCAATTTTTGAATTATTTCATATTCTGCCCCTTCACAATCTATTTTCAATACCTTTTTCTGCAATGGATGCTTTTCCAACAAATCAGGAAGTACCTCACCAATGTTCTTGATGGCTATTTCAATCTCATTAGCGTCTTTCTTGTCTATGACAAGGCTAGACTCCAATCGTATGCCACAATTGCCCTTTGCTTGTGAATTGTAAAGCACTTTCTCCACTCGGGTGGAACCACCTAAACCAAAATTGAAGGTTTCAATTTTATTAGAATAATTTTGATTTAATTCCAAATTATAGGATGCTTTATTGTAGGTGGTTACCACAGGTTCAAAAGAATATATCGTATCCACATTTTTGTTTAAGGCAAAAAACAAGGAACTAATACCAATATTCATTCCTATATCAAAGACCACAAAATTTTCATTAGACAATAAATTATAATCTTTTTCAATAAAAACTTCTTTAATTATAAAAAATTCTTCGGAGCTTTCTATGTATAATTTCAGGTCATTAAAACGAGCCAAAACACCTTCTTTATGGCTTTGCAATGAAAGCTCTGGAAAATATTTCTTAATTTCAAACAAATAGGAAGCCGACTTTAAAACTAAATCATTTGTGTCATTTTGAACCCGAAAACCTGCTACTAATTTTTTTAAATCTTGCTCTTTTTGGGATATGTTTGAAATTTTGTAACCCAATTTTTTTAATACTTTATGAATGTATTTTTTCATTAATCTATTTATCAAATCTTTACTTAAATAATTTAAAATCTATTAAAAAACCAATTATAACTGTAAAACAACAGATCAAACTAATTACTAAACCGTATCTATAAAACTCTTTTCGGTCTTATTAAATATCAATACACCTACAAAAAAGACCACTACGGTAACCAAAAACGTATAGCCTAATCCCCAAATAGAAATATGTCCTACATCAAGCAACATATACCGCGCAGTTTCTATTATATAGGCTAAAGGATTGTATTGAACCAACCAACCATAAGTAGGCAATTTTTCTTTGATTAACACCATAGGATACATCACCGCCGACAGATACATTAATAATTGCACGCCAAAACCAATCAGATTACTGAAATCTCTGTATTTTGTAACCAAAGATGAAATGAACATCCCCAATCCCAATCCTAAAACCCCCATCAGTACAATTAGAAAAGGGAAGAATACCACCGAACCATTTAGTCCAATTGTAGCGCCTTTTAGGTAATAGAAAATATAAAATGCTATAAATATCAGAAACTGAATTCCAAATTTAATCAAATTAGAAATCACTATGGAGATAGGTACAATTATCCTTGGAAAATACACTTTCCCAAAAATACCAGCATTGGCGCCAAAGGTATTTGAGGTCCCTGTTAGACAAGCCGTGAAATAATTCCAAACTGTAATTCCAGCCAAATTGAACAAAAATGGAGGTACCGTTCCGGTATCAATTCCTGCTACATTATTAAAAATAATGGTAAAGGTTACAGAAGTAAACAAAGGCTGAATCAAATACCATAGTGGTCCTAAAACGGTTTGTTTATATACCGTAACAACATCCCTCTTCACGAAAAGCAGCAACAAATCTCTGTATTGCCATACTTCCTTGAGATTAAGGGAGAAGAATTTATTTTTAGGCGTTATTTCAAACAGCCACGTGGTATTGGTTTGTTCGGGTTGGTTCATTGGTTTATGCTAAAATCCTATCGTTAATTGCATTATTTCTAGAGTGTCATCTCCATCACAATTCAGAGACGAAAGAGATTTTACTTTACTAACTAAACGGTATCATTACGAGGCAAATATAAATAATTTGTATTTGATATTTCCTTAAAAATGGGTCGTATTTATTTTGAGGTATTATGTTATTTTTCAATTAATGAAAAGAATGATAACCACTAAAAAACACAACTTCCGGACACGCTTCGCGGCTCTAACTAACAGTAAGGTGGTGAAGCCTATTTGCTAATAAAAGTAGTTTTCAGCGAATATACTATTCCTTTATAAATAACCGCAGCAATTCACAACAATCTTCATGATTTCGATAATCAAATAGCAGTTCAAAATTATAAGTTAAAATACAATTTTGAAAACAATTCACAACTAAGCTACTAGATAAATCATCCCATACAAATAATCAAATGGATTTTTTACTTGATACAACCTTTTTTCCTGACTTAAAAGTAAATTTCGTTCAGTTAGTAATGAATAATAAGGACCAACACATAAAAAGTTTTACAAGTAACTATAATGCTTTTTAATTCAAAAATAGATCCAAATGAGGTGTGTAATTCCCGAATTGCACACTATACTTCTTGATTCAGAGAATT
>JAZKGO010000081.1:0-12547 GCA_040385875.1 Bacteroidota bacterium | reverse complement strand
TCATTGGAAGATAAGAATGATTCGGACCTGCTTGAAAATAAGAAAAAGGTCCACAAAAGAAAAGCGGCAGGAAATTTTGCCGCTTTTTGCATTTTGTTACTTCATCGAATGGCGTCCCACTTTGTTTCCCTCTCCCACAGTATTTTTCGAAACTTAGTTATAATTTTTGGCTTTGTAAATATGTTGAAATACTATCCAATTTTTATAATCCTTGATTTTTGAACTCACAATACTAGTTGAAAACATATCGAATTTGTTGTAAAGTTTTCGCATTCATTTCCTAAACTGATAAAAATCAATTAAGATTTAAGCTTATTTAGAAACTATTTATTTATCCAAAAAACTGATAAAAATTTTATTATTATAGATTTTAAATCATTTTATTCAAATAATAGGAATTTTATTTTTGTAAATGATGATATAAATCCTAAATGATATTTTATGAAATACTCACTGATTGCTACAAAAATAAAACAAGAATTTAATTCTGGCTGGAATCTTATTTTATTAATTATTTTATTTTTATCAGTATTATTCAAAACGCCAGTACTATCTAATTCAAAAATGTACCCTTTTGTTGGGGGCATTAACATTAAGGCTACAAGTTGTAATTCAATAGAAGTTAGTTGGGCTAAACTTAATCCTGCTGATTTTGTGAATTATGGTATTTTTCGAGCTGATATTACAAATCCCGACTTGCCTAATGAACCATATAATTCTTATGTTTTGGTAGGTTCTGTTTCTCTCAATGATTTAAGTTTTGTGGACCTTAATGTAGAACCAAATAAATCATATTCCTATAGTGTTAGTGCATTAAATTATACATTGGGGTATACACCCAGAATTTCTTATGCAAAGGCTTTAACATATTGTCCAAGTAAATTGAATACTTCCATAAATGCTTATGATATTAATTGTTCACAAATTGTAGTTCAATGGAAAGATATTTCCAATTACAATGAAGAAAGTTATGAGCTTTATCGATCTGCTGGCAGTGCCGAAGGTCCATTTGTACTGATCGCCCTCCCTGTTGCAAATGCGACTCAATGGATTGATGGCCAGTTAAATAGCAGTACAAAATATTACTACACCATCAGAGCAAGATTTAGTGATAGTTTTTCCGGCTATTCACCAGTTTCGGGGGCACAAACATCAGGAATAAACTTAAGGCTCATGAGTTATTGTGCCACCAAAGCAGTTTTGGATTGGGATATTTGTACTCCTAATAGGGAAAAATGGATTATCAAAGCATCAACTGATAATATGAATTTTTATGATTTGGGTGAAACCAATGCATTAACTAACCATTTTGAAGCCATTAATTTAAAACCTAATACCACTTATTATTTTGCTGTTCAGCCTGTTTATAGCAATGGTTTTAGTAATTTGTCAAATGTGGTTTCAGCGCATTTACCTACATTTCCTTCACCTTCCAATTTTAAAGCGACCTATGCAGAGGATCAAATAACTTTAACTTGGGCTGATAACTCGGGTGGCTGTGATAATGAGGAGCAATTTATAGTTATGAAAAAAAATGAGACAGGAGAATTTTTTGATTATGCTTTAATTGATCCCAATCAAACGACTTTTATCGATATAAACATAGCTGCTGATCAAGAATATTGCTACATCGTAAAATCAAGGTATTACTATGGTTTTCAATATGCAGATGGCCTTTGCATTTCCACAAAAACGACTGCCTTATCTGCCATCGTTCCTAATAATTTTAAAAAACCAACCTTAAAATTTTCCAAATCTAGAGAAGCTTACCAAATCGAAAGCATTGAACCTGATTTTGGTGAACAATTATTTTTATATCCTAACCCAGTTAAAAATCAGCTGAATCTTAAACTACCAGTCGATTTAGAAGGTAAATCGAAAATTATAATAACAGATTTGATAGGCCTAGTCTATTCTGAAACTCTTTTGTCGGGCTTAGAAAACAATATTGAATATAAGTTGGACATTTCCCAATTAAAATCTGGCATGTATTTTTTAAATATCTATAATGAAAACTTGAAAAAAGATTGGAAAGCCAAGTTTATTAAAATAGATTAATGGATAATTTGGATCTTAACTTTTATTTTTCATTTATTCGACCAATTTTATGGACTTTTGAGCGGCTGAGGGTTCTTTGCGGATTGCAAATCCTTCTTTATTTACTGGACGACATTTTTAATGTCGTCCTGCTGATTAAATTGAATATCCATTAAATTAAAACCCCATCTATGCAAGAAGCTTAGATGGGGTTTTAAAAGTTTATAATAAATATTCTAAGAATTATAAAATGGAGGTTGGTATAGGATAGAATCTTAATTGTAAAAGTTTCAATCCTGCATTGTCATATTTCCAAAAATAATCTTCAAAAATTGGGTCAAAGATGGTGTATCTACCTGCTTTAACTTCAACTTCAACACCATCGCCGTCTGTAAAGGTAAATGTATCATCAATTAAAATAGTAAGGAGAGTTCTTGTAACATTTGTGAATTTAGAAGCACCTCTAGTTCTTTCAACGTTCAAAGATTCTGATGAGCAAACTTCGTAATATCCATCTGTTAAATCAGCATCAGCGCAAGTTGTTACTACGGCTTTTCCTCCTGGAGTACCTAAAGCCCGCATCCAAATTGAGTACGATGTAGTTCCATCTCCATCAGGGTCGGGGTTTGGTAATTGAAAACTCGCTGTACCATCTGTACCGTTGCCATCTAAAACCATAAAATCAGGTCCTTCATTTAGCATAATTTTTGAAGTTCCCCATAAAGGCATAAAGATGCGATGGCCATTATCACCTGTCATATCAGCTGTTTTTCCTTTGGCCATACCAATAATGTTTAAGGTATAATGTGCGCCACTAGGCGCACCATTTCCAGTAGCAGATAAGACGTCTTTTGCATCATTTGTGTTAATTTGAGATTTGGCAGAAATAAAATCATCTTTTGTACAGCCTACCCATAGTAAAGCTCCACAAGCTAAAATTGCAATTGGTTTAATCATTTTCATTATGTATAAAGTTTAAGTTAAAAAAATACAAATTACACACCAATATGGTGCACTAGTAAAATACTATATAATATGATTTTAGCGGAGTAGGAAATTGAAATACTGTAGAGGTAACTAATACAATTGAGATAAGATAAGGCTCGTATTTTTTACATATCGAAGTTAAAACGAAATATTTTAATAAACTATATATATATTGTTATATTTTTATTTCGAATGTAATAAATTTTTTTAGTCATATTCTGACCCGAATTCTCCCTCTCTGGTGCAAGTCTATGACTTGTACTTAAAATGGTAAAAGTTTGTAATTTTTATGACAGCAGTTAAAAGTTGCAGACTTGAACCAGTAATGCAAAGAAAAGAGCCAGCAAATAAATTGCTAACTCTTTTTTTGAAATAAACATTTATAACTATTCCATTTAAATTTCAGAAACTCATAGCCGTTAATTTACTACCAAAATGCTTTTTTGGAAAGAGCCATACATAGCCAGGCATATTCCAGAAATAGCTAGTGATTCTCCGACACCTATCCATTCATCACCTTGCATAGTTAGGGCACGAGGAATATGGAGTAGTAAAAACCAGCCTCCGATCATAAGACTGGAAAGTAGTGCAGCATTTCTTTGTATTTTAGGAATTAAAAGTCCGATGCCACCTAACATTAGACAAACTCCAGTAAAATAGGTCCAAAATAAGGGAATTGGGATATAAGGCAAAATCAAGCTTTTCACAAAATCGGCATATTGAAAGTGAGCTAGGCCGCAATCCACAAAAAAGAGGGAAATAATTACAATATTAAGCCAAATGATTTTCATTTTATGCTTAGGATTCTCCCCCAGCAAAAACAATAAGGCCCCACTGATAAGCCAAAGACTTTTAAAGCCATTGATATGGTCACGCCAAAGATTAAAAATGTGCCTACTAGTTGCTAGACAAAATATTATGCCAGCTATTGTAAATAAAGCCAATTTTTTATGTCGGTTTGAAAAGCAGAGTATGACAGCTATCAAAAGCAAAGTGCCTGACAGATAAGCCATTGCCGGATTAACACCAGCCCAGGATTCTAGTAATGGACGTGGCCGAGTCATGGCAAAATCGCCTTTAAAAAAATTGTAAATAGCCAGCTCGGCAATCGCCAAAAGATACATTGTGGAACCGATTTTGAAAGTATTTTGCATATTTATGGATTGTTGCTGTTGAAATATTTATAAGCTAAAATGGATAGCGGCAAGCCAAATGCAAATGCTAAAATAAGCCAATTGACGATTGATTTTGAAAATATAAATGGCGTTTGCGGTAATTGTGTGAATGGTAAAATTAAAAATGTCATTACTGCTCCAACCATAATTCCATAAATAATACCCAATAAGTATTTGTTTATTTTTAGAGCAAATAATTTTGGTGCAATCATAAAAAATAGAATTGCGAAAGAAAATGCAATGAAATAATGAATAAGTATGCCCAGTAATTGCGAGCCAATGCCACCAGCCATTCCATTTTCTAAACCTAAGGCTCCTCCAGCAATGTAATGAAGTAATTTTTCAGGAAAATGACCTGTTTTTATAAACTGATGAAGATGGGCCACAACTAAGTCGATTGACCCAGCCCAAAAACCAGCTTTCAATATTGCTTTCCAAAAAGATCCTTCCATATAATGATTTGTTTTTTCTCAAATTTCCAATAAATGCATTTGAAAATGAATTCAAAAACCATTCAAAAATCAACTAAATGCTATGGAAGTATGAAAAATTTAAAATTGCGTCTAATTTTGTTTTGAGATTACATTAAGAAACGAGTTGCAACTGCCAAATAAATGAATGAGCGTGATTCAGTAAAAAATTGCTTGAAGTCGATTTGTGCTAAAAATGGATTTTTAGACAATTTAAAAATGACACAACGTGATTACGATTTGATTAGCCGATTGATTGATGAAGAAACAGGAATTTTAATAAGTGTATCAACCATTAAACGTCTCATTTTTGGCGACTTTACCAAAATGCCACAAATAGCAACTTTAAATGCAATTGCAATCTATTTAGGCTATAAAAATTGGAATACTTATAAACTTGAAACTGTTACAATTGCAGATAACTATTCGCCTGAAAATAATAAAACTCAACTTACCCCAATTGAAAATCCATTCAGAAAAACTATCCTAAAATGGAAGTTGTTAGAATTGCTCGGGGTTGCCTGTGTCACTATTCTTTTTGGTATTTTTAGCTTGTCGTCAATACGCTCTATCAATTTTGATAAAGCTGAATTTACAATAAAACGAACTACACAAAATTCGATACCAAACTCTGTGATTTTCAACTATAATGTCGAGTCTGTGGATGCTGACAGTTTTTTTATCCAACAATCGTGGGATAGAAGTCGAAGAGTGAAAATACCAAAAAATGGTAATGCATTAACTGATATCTATTATGAACCGGGCTTTCATATCGCTAAATTATATGCCAATAATCAAATAATTAAAACTATTGGGGTGAAAATACCGACAAAAGACTGGTTTTTTTATGCAAAATCAAATGATTTTAGCAGTCTTCCTACTTATCTGAAAGTTGATAATTATGTATCTGACGGCAAATTGGGGATAAATAGGCTCGATTTAATGGAAAATAAAATTGAAATGGAAGTTGAAAAGTACTATTATTATACTTTTTATCCCCTAAAATCTGAGGTTAATTCTGAAAATTTTAGCTTCAAAACCAGAATCAAAATGAACCCCGTGAAAGACAATTATTGTCCATTTATTTTGTATGATATTGGTTGTGAAAAACAAGCGATTTTTTTCAAAAGTATGAATTACGGTTGCGAAGGTGAGGGATTGGCCCAATTTGGTGAAGTTTTCGCCGATGGGAAAAACATGGATTTATCCGCATTGGCTTACGACCCAACCCAATGGAACAATGTTGAAATATTGGTGAAAGAAAACCAAGTAACTATATTTTTTAACAAAAAAAAGGTATTTAGCTATCAATATAAGCAAAGTGCTGGCAGTATTGAAGGCTTTGCATTTATATCAAACGGTCTTTGTGAAATCGATTATCTTGAATTGAACGACCTTAATGGCAATGTTTTTTATAAAAATCAATTTGATAAACAATTGCAATAATCTAATTAATAATTTTTGGATTTACTTCTTCTTATTGTTTGCAAGTAAATTCATTGTTATTACTGCAACAACTAATTTACTCTACTCAAAACCCAAAACGTTTTTACCCGCCTTCACCTCTGGGCACGACATGAAAAGCTTCCATAGCAAGCCAGTACGATGGTTTTCAATCATACAAATAATCGGGCCTTGATCGATCGCCAAAAAGGAATCGGCCCACCAAAGGTTTGTTAAATTAAAAGCATCCACAAAGCCGTATTGCTTCCAAATTTTATCACCCAACTTATAGTAAAAATAATTAAGAGCGGCTTTTGATTCATTTGGAGCATAAGGCATGGCAGTGAGTGCAGCAGTTGGGCTGATTACACCCAAATCTTCGGTTGGTGAATGGGCTGCATAACCGTTGTTGGTGTCGCTCGCAGTAAGTCCCCAGCAGTTTTTGCTATAGCCATTATAATTTTTAGGGTTAGCTAAACAATAGTTATAATTTACTTTGGTATGTGCCACATTTTGATCCCAATAGTTGGCATATTTGTCTTTAAGATTGCGAGGGTCGAGCCCCAAAAAGGAATATTGTGAGAAAAAAAGTGGCCCTCCTAACTCAAAACCTAAAGGCAGAGTGGTACCATAATAAGTTTTCCCATTTTTCATTTTGCCATTTTCGGCCCATCCATTGTCATAAACTTCTCTGGTAATAGGATGTGTTGGAGAGGCTGCGGCCATAAAATAGGTAATAAGACATTCGTTCCAGCCATGTATCTGATGGTTCATCCTCCAATCGTGATTGGGCGACCAGTGCCAGTACAGCACCTTTTCATTGTTTTTGGTATGCCAATTCCAGTCGGCGGCTTTCCAAAGCTGGTTTATTTCGTTACGAAGTTTGGTTTCGTCTGTATTTTCTTGGTCGAAATATTGCCTAACAGTCAGTAACCCTTGCATCAAATAAGAGGTTTCTACCAAATCGGCACCGTCGTCATAAGTACTAAATGGAATAGTGGCACCAGTAGCACCATTAAGCCAATGAGGGAAAATACCGTGGTAACTTTTGGCTTTATTCAATAAAAAATCTGTCATTTTCAACATTCTTGCTAGCCCTTCTTGGCGGGTAATAAAACCTCGCTCAATACCGACGGGAAGGGTCATTATTCCGAATCCACTCCCACCAGAAGTGATTACATCCCCAGAAGTATTGCGCTCACGAGCAAGGCCCGAAATAGGATGACCAAAGTCCCAGAAGTATTTGAAGGTTTGCTTTTGTACCAAGGTAAGGAGTGCTTCCTCACTGATTCTTGGAAATTTGTCGGTTGTATCGAGCTGAGTGGTCATTCCCAGTTTTAGGGTGGTGCCAAAAAGGGTATTTTTCTTTGAAATTAATTCTGGATTGACCAATAAATCGTATTGTGTGATACTTTTTAAAGGTTGTTGCGGCAAAACTCTTACGGCACTATCACTATTATTAAAAGCGATGTCAACCAATATTTTCGATGAAGAATTTTTCTCTTGAATGGTGATATACTTTAGTGCCGATTCCCTATTCAATGGGGCTGAAAAAGCGATGTCAATCTTGGGCTGTAAGTTTAAATTATTGGCATAAAAGCCAGCTGATTGGCTGCCGTTTACCTGTATAGTTTTGAAGTAAAACTGCTCAGGTACAATGGATTGTGTTTTACATGAACCAACTAAAAACAATATAAATAACCCCAAACTAATATTTTTCACTGGTTTTTTGTTTTTTTTGAAAATAAAAGGCATCCACCCAAACGGATGGATGCTTTTGTTTGTAAATGAAATGCTGAATAATTAATTATCTACCTGCTCCTTCAAGCTGATAAAGCGAGCTGATATCGCCATCAGAAAGTGCTTTGTTGAATACCCTAACTTCATCAATCATACCCGTCATCGGTTTTTGCCATGATTCAGGAGTTCCAGAAACATTAGTACCCCAAGCACCAATAATAGCTTTAGTTGGCGTAGTGAAACTTAAAGGGCCAGTGGTACCACGTGCTTCCCATTCTGGATTTGAGATTTTCACACCGTTAGCATAAATTTTAAACATTGAAGTAGCACCATCCCAAGTCATCACATAATGTGTCCATTTTCCGCCGAATTTGGCAGCTTGCACATCACCTTTGGAAGGTTCATTACGAGAATCCTGCCACGAATCGTTACCCGCCACTTTAGTTACTACTAGGCCTTTTACGACTAAGGTATCACTTGCGGCTTTTCTCCAGCCCGACTCGATCATAAAATTCACATTACCAGCCCATTCGTTGGGTCTTGTGAGAGTAAACAATGAGGTGGGTGCAGTACCATTGTTAGATACACTGGCCCAAAGGCTTACCGTAGCACTTGGCAATGAATTAAGACTAGCAATTTCGTCAAACGCCAAAAAACCTTCTGCAAAAACAGCGGCTTTACCTTTGGCACCTGTTGCATAAGTTACATTTTGGCTTTTTGAGGGTGCTAAGCCTGATTTTGCTTCTTTGGCATCACCATTCAAACCTAAATAGGCAACCAAATTAGCTGCACCTACTTCATCTGCACTGTTAAATCCCCCAATAGGTGGAAGTTTTACCGCATCATCTTTTTTACAAGACATCATCACACTACCCACAGTTAATACTACTGCTAAAAATTTCACTGAAAATTGATTCGTTTTCATACTTTATTGATTTTTAAAAATTGAACTTATGGTTGAAAAAAATAAATGATTTTGTTGTAATGTTTTTTAATTTGTTAAAGATTTAATTGATTAATAATTCAACTTTATCTCATTAATAACCAGCATTTTGTGAAAGCTTACCGCCACTTAGAGCTATTTGCAAAGCTGGTATGGGCAACAGCTCATTTTTACCAGTCACAAAATTTTTATTAATGGTGGTCATCACTTTTGAAGCCCTACCAGTGCGGACCAAATCAAAAAAGCGGTCATGCTCCATGGCCAATTCTACATGTCTTTCTTGCCAGATTGCCTCACGAATTTCTGTTTGATTGACAGCTTTCGATGGGAGTAGTCCGGCTCGATTTCTTATCTTATTTAAAGTAGCAATTGCCTCTTCTGTTTTCAATAATTCATTGGCGGCTTCTGCATTAATTAACAGTACTTCAGCATAACGCAATAGGTGCACATTTTTTTGTTTTCGATCCCGATTTCCCAAATAGCTTTCCACATTTTTATTCTCAGAGTGATAGGCTTTATAATTATACCTCAGATTTTGCACAGAGTCAGACGAAGGCACTCTAAAGCCGTCAAATAGAACTGTCCCTTTAAATTTGCCACTATTGTCTATAAAAATAATAGTAGAGTTCTTTCTCAAATCGCCAGCTTCATAAGCATTTGCCAAGCTTTGTGAGGGGTTACAAAATCCCCATCCTAAATCAGTCCAACCACCCTTACCCCCAACTCTAGGGCCCTGAAACATAGAGTAAGCATTAATGCCAAAATCCGAATTATTAAACTGGCCTGTTTGGATTTCGAAAATAGCCTCTTTACTATTATCACCTGTTTGCCTCCAAATGTTTTCATAGTTAGGTAATAAATCGTATTGTCCTGAGGCCATTACCTCTTTACTTAAATCATAAGCTTTTTGCCAATCTTTTTTGTACAAATACACTTTGGCCAACATCGATTGAGCGGTTCCTTTCGCTATACGACCAGCTCCGGTTTGGTTTCTAATGGGTAGGTTGGCAACACTAAATTGAAAGTCTGCCAATATTACTTGATAAATGTCGTCAGCTGTGGCACGTGTTTGGTAAATAGGATCCACATTGGCATCATTGGCGTCTTTAGGTACTTGTAATATTTTGGGTACTCCACCATACCAACGTACTAGATTGAAGTAATAGTATCCCCGTATAAAACGAACCTCAGCCATTAGGCGCTTTTTAGTAGTTTCATCTAAAGTGGACTTTTCAATAATTACCAACGCATTATTGGCTTTTGCAATACCATTGTAATGCCCACTCCATAAAGACTGTATAAATAAGTTGGTAGGGGTAAGGGTGAAATCATCAATCACTCCCACATTTCCTTGTTGGTCACTTGGAGTGCTGCCTTTTTCGGCATCATCAGAAATAATGTTGGTGGCTGTCACAAAAGCGATGCCATGCACATCTCCTTCAGCTCCAAATGACTCGGCTGTCATTAAACTATTATAAACCCCAACCACTAGATTTTGAGGTAAATTGGGGTCAGTTTCGGCAGTAGATAGGCCCTGAAGTGGCACATCCAAAAAGTCGCTACCACATGCCATGGCCAAAATGGTGGTAGCTGTAATTAAGCCGTATTTTATATTTTTTAATTGCATGATTTTCTGTCTTTTTAAAACTATCAAAAACTAATATTTATACCGCCAGCCAAAGTTTTACTGGTTGGATAGGCATTTAGTTCAATTCCTGCTCTTGTTGGGTCACCCGGAAGCTCAGCGGTGAAGCCTGTATATTTTTTAAAAGTGAAAAAATTTTGTGCAGTTATATACACTCTTGCATTACCCAATTTTATATTTTTCAAAAATGAATTGGGCAAATTATAGCTCAGGGAAATATTGTTAATTCTGATAAAATCGCCCGATTCAATAAAATAAGTAGAGGCGGGCAGATTGCCCGAATTGGCTGCGGGCTCCGTATTGATCCCACTTCCTCTCGACCATCTGCCGTAGGCCATAGAAGTTTCGATATTATCCAATAAACCTTGTCGGAAGGCTTTTTTCCCATTATAGACTTTATTGCCTACATTGCCGTAAGCATCTGCCGTCAATTCAAAACTACCATAAGTAAAACCTAGATTCAGACCAAAATAGGCCTTTGGTTGGTATGAACCCACAAAAACACGGTCAGCATCGTCAATTTTGCCATCGTTGTTGGTGTCTTGGTATTTGAAATCCCCCGCTGAAGCACTTGGTTGAATGATTTGGCCATTCGTATTTTTATAAGTACTAATTTCGTCATCAGTTTGAAAAACACCCAATACATTCAATACATAAAAGCTACCTACTGGATGCCCATTATCCGTTTTGGTGGTATAGGCAGAGGCTCCCACACCACCATCTAATATTGGTTGGCCACCATTGAGGCCGATAACTGTATTTTTGTTAAGAGTAACATTTCCGCTGATTTTATACGACATTTTTTCATTGATTTTGTCACGCCATTGCAATGAAGTTTCAAAACCTGTATTTTTAATTGAAGCCGCATTGGTAAGTACTACCCCATCTTTGTCACCTGTTACCGAAGGCACTTTTACATTTATCAATAAATTCAATGATTTTTTGTCGTAAAAACCAAACTCACCTTGCAATTTGCCACCCATGGCGCTGAAATCGAGCCCGAGGTCGGCCTCTTCGGTAGTTTCCCATTTCAAATTTGGGTCTTTAATTTGAGTAATGGCTGATCCTAAAGTCGCCGTGCCACCACCAAATGCATAGGCCAAATTTGGTTCAACTGTTACAATATAGCCATCAGTTGCGATACGGTCATTACCCACTCTACCCCAGCTAGCTCGTAGTTTTAAGGTCTGGAATAGGGTTTGATTTTTCAAAAAGCCCTCATTGCTTATTATCCAACCAGCTCCAAAAGAAGGGAAATAGCCCCAACGATTGGCTGTTGGAAATCTCGAGCTGCCATCGGCTCGGAGGGTAGCTGTGATCATATAAGTATCATCAAAATTATAGTTCAAGCGACTTAGGTAGGAGTTTCTGGACCATTTATCGCCAACGCCTGAGTTGGTGGAAGTATTGGCATTGCCAGTATTGATGTACCAAAGATTAGAAGCAGCAGGTACATCTTTTCTGAATGCTGAAAATTCAGACATAGAATAGGCCTCAGCGGTAGTGCCCACCAACATAGTGAAGCCATGTTTGCCAAATTGATTTTTGTAAGTGGCGGTATTGTCCCAAACCCAACGGAAAAAGTTGGAAGTAGTAGCACTTAAATTGCTATTAGGATTGCGCTGATTGCCACCTGCATTGATAAAGGTAGTTTGATCGTTATTGAATTGAAAATTGTAAACCCTGCCATTTCTGAAAATCATATCCCCTCCGACACTACTGCGTAATGTCCAGTTTTTCAATGGATTATATTCTAAAAAAGCAGATGATTGTAATCGGTTATTTTTAGTATTATCATCATTATTATTGATATCTAAAATAGGATTCCCCACATTTTGATAAAGAGAAGTATTGCCATAAAGCCCACCCGCAATAGCTTCTACTAAAGGGGCTGCTCGGTAAGCATTATTATAAGCACTGCCCAAATTTACATTCTGATCATTACTATTGGCAAAGGAGCTGGAAATCCCCATTTTCAATTTTTCATGCAATTGGAAATCATTGTTCATTCGAGCGGTGAAACGTTTGAATTTGTTTTTAATTACAATTCCCTCTTCCACCAAATAGCCCAAACTCAGGTAGTTTTTAAGCTTATCTGACCCACCCG
>JAZKGO010000080.1:24988-62980 GCA_040385875.1 Bacteroidota bacterium | reverse complement strand
GTTGAGGCGGGCGGCAAGCCTCCTGTTCCTGCTACAAATCAAGAAACCGATTCAGAAATGAATCGGTTTTTTTGTTGTAGTTTGGTGATGCAAATTGTTAAGGAAACTAATAATTTACCAAAAAATCTGCAAATAACTGAAAGGTTAAATCAGACTTTGTGCAAATATAAACGTCTATACCTCATAAATCGGTTTCTCTCGAAGTCTCAAATGACCTCCTTCACGAGTAGCAAAATGGGCTTTAATCTCAGCACAAATTGATAAGGCAATTTCCTCTGGATTGGCGGCACCGATGTCTAACCCTACTGGGCTAAAAATACGATTTTCGTTATTTTGTGTAATAGATACCCCTTCTTCTCTCATGCGCACATACATTTTTTCGGTTCTTTTTTTGGGCCCCAACAAACCGATATAGGGAATGTTAGTTTTTAATAAATGGAGTAGATTATTATAATCGTTTTCAAAATCATGATACATAGAAATAGCGGCCGTGAAAGAATCAAATTTTGGGCTATAATCTTTTTGTAATACTTCGTCAGCTAAGGTAGAGAGTGAAGGATCCATTTTTAAAGGGTTGCAAACGCAAACAACTCGCCAACCCAATGTTTTAGCGAGCTTCACTAAAGGATAAATGTCATAATTGCTGCCAAAAAGATATAACTGAATTACTGGAGGGATTACTTCAAGAAATAGGTTTAGGGTGGTGCCATCCTCCAAAAGATATTCTTTAGAGGTTGAACTTGAATGTTTTAAGGCCTTCTGAATGTCTGAAATTACTTCTTCTTGGATTGTTGGAAGTGGGAATATTTCTTTAAAATGTGTCTCAGCATCATACCGATACACCTCTCCTAAGGCAATATTTGATTGATTTTTGCTCAAACCAGTCACGGTAATTATCAGATTTTGAGTTCGCTGATTCAGGCATTTTTGTACTTCTTTAACGGCATTATTGGGGTTTTGGTAATCGAGGGGTGTAATCAGCACATCGATAATGCCGTTGCAACCGAGGCTCACTCCTATTTGATAGGGGTCGTCTTCGGTGGTGTCATAAGTTACCAAACAGGCTTTATTTTGTGACATTGCCAATCTGGCTTTTTTAAGTGCATCTCCCTCTAGGCAGCCCCCACTTATGCCTCCAATCCATTCACCAGATTCCATTACGAGCATTCTGGCTCCGGTTCGTCGATAAGAAGAACCCTCCACTCGCACGACGGTTGCCATTGCAGCTTGATTTTTATTAAAATCAATTTTTTGGTAAGCCTCAACAATTTGTTTTATTTCGATCATTTTAATGAAAAGCTTTCGCTTCAACAACTATTATAAATATTCAATTAGGCAATGGAATTTGACGGTTGCATTTGTAAAACCACTTGAGAAACATGTGCAATAGCCGTCTCAACATCTTGCTTTTGGGTGAAGCGACCCAAGCTAAATCTGACAGAGCTAAATGCCAAATCGTCGGTTAAGCCCAATGCTTTGAGCACATGGCTGGGCTTGGTGCTTGCCGAATTACATGCCGAACCATTTGAAATGGCTATTTCATTCAAATTCAACAATAATTGTTCGCCATCAATATTCCCAAAACAAATATTGCTGGTATTTGGGAGGCGGTGGAGGGTATCTCCATTAATTTTTGCAAAAGGTAAGCTTTCCAAAATTCCCATTTCAAATGTATTACGCAGACTCGAAAGTCGTAACGATTCCTCAATTAATGTCTTTTGACAGATTTCTGCAGCTTCGCCCAAACCAACAATCCCAGGCACATTTAAAGTGCCCGATCTATTGCCACGCTCATGATTTCCTCCATCCTGCTGGGCGACAATTTTCAGGTTTTTTCTTACAAAAAGTACCCCCACTCCCTTAGGGCCATATATTTTATGCCCAGAGAAGCTTAATAAATCTATATTCCCAGCTATCTTATCGACTGGTATTTTGCCGATTGCCTGTGTGGCGTCTGTATGAAATAGTACCTTATGTTTTTTGGCAATTTCCCCAATTTCTGATAGAGGAAAGATTGTGCCAGTTTCATTATTCGCTGCCATAGCTGATATCAAAATTGTGTCGGGCCGGATCTCATTTTCAAGATTGATAAGATCTATATTCCCTTGATTATCAACGTCTAAATAAGTAATTTGAGCACCATTTTTCCCCAAATAGGCGCAAGTATCCAATACGGCTTTATGCTCTGTTTTTACGGTGATAATGTGATTTCCTTTGCTTTTCAGAGCTTCAAAACTGCCCTTAATGGCCAAATTAATGGATTCGGTAGCACCACTGGTAAATACTATTTCTTTTTCAGTAACTCCCAGCAAACTTGCGACCTGCAATCGGGCTTTGTCCACAGCTTCGGCCGCCTTCCAACCATAGGCATGGGATATACTGGCTGCATTACCAAAGTGGTCAGTCAAATAAGGCATTATGGCTTCCAATACCCTCTTGTCGAGCGGGGTAGTGGCATTGTAATCCATATAAATGGGGTATTTCATCAGAATCTTCAGCAAAATCATTTCTCGTACAATTTTACATAATTTCAGTGAATAGTTTTCATTTGCCCTCTCATAATTTGGATTTAATCACAGCAAAGATTTTCTAATTATTCGATTAAAGCTTCAAAACCAGCGGATCTAATTTTATTTTTAGCTGCCCCTAAAGTTTAGGGGTAAAATGTGCGTTTCCAATTTACTTTCAGTTCAATACAAATCATAAAAAGGGCAAATTAGCTTTAATGGTTAGCTTGGCCTTTTTTATTTTTAAGCTTAACCAAAAGATTAATTTCCAGATATTCTTAATTGAAATAGGAAATTATTATATTCATAAAAAATTGATTAATTCTCTATTCAATCCGATCAAACTATGTACCACCGCCTAAGTATTTTTGCAATATTTCTCGCACTTTTTATTTCCTGTTCGAAAAAAAATGAAGTCTCAATTGTTTCCACAAATTTTGAAGAGGAGGTGCAATTAGTTCAAAATCTGGTGTTTAGCTTCAATAAAGAAATTGTAAATACTGCCGATTTGAATAGTTGGGAGTCCACAAAATATATTGAGTTTACCCCTGCCATTGAGGGTAAGTTTAAGTGGATTTCAAAAAATGAGGTGGTATTTTCCCCAGCAAAATCATTGCTTCCCGCCACAAAATATGTAGCCAAAATATCCCCTAAAATTTTACAAAAAGTAAGAGACAAAACCTTAAGTTATAATAATGAAGGTTGGGAATTTCACACCCCTTATCTAAAGTTGATTAAAAAAGAGGCCTTTTGGGCAAAAACAAAGAGCAGTGCCAAACCAAGTTTAGCCCTAAAGCTCACCTTTAATTACCCCATAAATAGTGCTGAATTGGCGAAAAATCTAAAACTTACAGAGAAAGGAAATAATATCAATTATTTTCTGGGGAATAGCCCAATGGGTAACGAATCTGTCTTTCGCATCAATACAGAGAAAACGGGTTCGACCAATCTAGATTTAATTTTGGAAAAGGGTTTAAAGGTATCCAATTCAAGCTATCAAACAGAGGAGCCAATTGAAGAAAATGTGGAGGTTCCTGATGCAAAAAACTTAGAAATTATTGCGATTGAAAAAGGATTTGAGCAAAACGAAGGTTTTGTAAAAGTAATCACCAATCACCAGATTAAAGACCAAAACTTTGTTGAACTACTTTCTATAAAAGCACAAACAGTCGAAAATAATGAGATTCCAGAGACCATTTTTGTGCAGGATAGTTTGGGGGAAGAAAAGGAAATCCCCAACCCTAATTATATCAAAAAAGAATCTCAACCGCTAAGTTTCAGAACAGAATTAACCGATAATGGATTTATCGTCAGGGGTAATTTTAATGAAACGGATAATTATATTTTCAGCGTAAAAAAAGAGCTGATAGGTGTATTAAATAGCTCATTATCTGATGATTATATTGCTGATTTGTATTTTGGGACGATGCCGGCTCATTTAAGTTTTGTGAATAAAAATGCGGTGTATCTTTCGGCAAAAGGCAATAGAAATGTGGCAGTAAATATTGTGAATATTCCGAAAGTAAATGTAAAAATATCCAAGATTTATGAAAACAACATTCTCCAGTTTTTAAGAAGTAATCGATATAAAGATTATAATTATGACGGCGATGAAGACGAACAATCTGGTAGTTATACCTATTATGAAGATGCAGAGGGTAACCTATCAGATATTGTAGTTAGCAAAACCATTGAGACGGAAAACCTACCTAAGGTCAATGGTATTTCTGCGCTAAATTTGAGCATTCCAAATCAAGATGCGATCAAAGGTGTTTATGTGGTAAACCTCAACTCAAACGATGATTATTATCTCAATACCACCAAATTGGTAAGCATTTCGGATATTGGTATTATAAGTAAACAATCTGATAATGAAGTAGTTATATTCGCAAATTCGCTTAAAACAGCTGAGCCAATGGGTGGTGTAGAGGTAAAGTTAATCTCTAGTAATAATCAAATTATTCAAACTATTAAAACAGATTCGAAAGGCATTGCCCATTTCAAAGAGGTAAAAAAGTTGGGCTTTAAACCTGCGATGGTCACCACCAATACGATTGACGATTTTAATTATTTGCTATTTGAGGATGCCAAAATTGAGACCAGTCGATATGATGTGGAGGGTGCAAGAAGCAGCACCAATGGTTATGAAGCTTTTTTATATGGCGACAGAAATATTTACAGGCCTGGAGAAACCGTCTATTTTAATACAATTATTCGAAATGAGAGTTGGAAATCAGTTGGGGAAATACCGATAAAAGTCCGCTTTCTAATGCCCAATGGCAAAGAATATCAGAGCTTTAAATTGACCACCAATAGTGAAGGGGCCGTTGAACAAAAAATCCCAATCGATGTTTCTGCGGTTACTGGCACCTATCGACTGGAAGTTTTGAATGCAAATGACGTGCTTTTAACATCACAACCGATTAGTATTGAGGAGTTTATGCCGGACCGAATCAAGGTGCAACTTTCAAGCCCCAAAGATATTTTTAGATCTGGCGAGGTAGTCCAAATTTCCGCTCAAGCCACCAACTTATTTGGCCCACCAGCAACAGACCGTAATTACGAAATGCAATTAGACTTGACTCGAAAGCAGTTTCGGCCCAAAGCTTATAAAGGTTATACTTTCGATATTGAAGATCATACCAAATTTGAACAAGTGTTGAGAGAGGGAAAAACAGATGCACATGGGATTGCTACTCAGGCTTTTGAAATTTCAAAAAAGTATGCCGATATGGGCATATTAGAAGGCAAAGCTTTTGTGACGGTTTTTGATGAAACTGGCCGGCCTGTGAACAGGCTCAAAACTTTTGAAGTGCATACTCAACCAGTTTTATTTGGAATTGGAACCTTGGACAATTTTGTGGATACGAACATCCCTGTTCAAATACCATTGTTGGCAATAACTCCCTCAGAATCAACAGTTAATACCAAAGCATGGGTAGAAATTATCAGATATGAATACCAAACAGTAATTGAGAAAAACAGAGATAATTCAGTAAAGTATTCTTCCAAAAAGCTAAGTAAAATTGTGTATAGCCGTGAGGTCTCCTTCATAAATGGGAAGGCAACGATCAGTTATGCCCCCAATATTTCGGGGGACTATCGGGTACGCATAGGTCGGAAAGGCTCGCAAAGTTACACAAGCCAAAGCTTTTATGCATACCAATATGGATCTACAGAAAGCAGCTCATTTGAGGTGAATAACGAAGGCCAAGTAACTATGGAATTTGATAAAGAGAAGTATGAAGTAGGGGATAAAGCTACTGTACTTTTTAAAACACCATTTGCTGGCAAACTGCTGGTAACGGTAGAAAGAAATAAAGTTTTTGAGAACTTTTTTATCGAAACCGACAAAAAATCAGCCGAGTTGAGTTTTAAAATCAGAGAGGAACATTTGCCTAATATCTATGTTTCAGCCACCTTGATTAGGCCAATGGATGGCTCGTCAATTCCTCTAACGGTGGCTCATGGCTATGGATCAATTAATGTGGAAAGTGCTGATAATCAGCTGCCTATTGAAATTGTGGCCGTTCAGAAATCAAGATCAAAAACGCATCAGAAAATTACGGTAAAAACAAAAGCAAATACCGAAGTAACCATTGCGGTAGTAGATGAGGGCATTTTGCAAGTCAAAAATTATAAATCTCCAGATCCCTATCATTTCTTTTTCCAGAAAAAAGCACTGGAAGTTTCCTCTGCAGATTTGTACCCCTTTTTGTTTCCGGAATTATCGATGAGTGGTCGCTCAAGTACTGGAGGTGATGGGTATAATTTGGAAAAAAGAATCAACCCACTTTCAAATGGACGAGTGAAATTAATAGCACTTTGGAGCGGCATCAAAAAAACCGGTTTTTCTGGTGAAACAAGTTTTGAATTTGAGGTGCCTCAGTTTTCAGGAGACCTTAGAATAATGGCCGTTGCCTATAAAGGGGATGCATTTGGGGCCGCCAACAAAAGTATGAAAGTAGCGGACCCTCTGGTGATTAGTACAGCACTCCCTCGTTTTGTAAGCCCCAACGATTTAATAGAAGTGCCAGTAAATATTACAAATACTACCAAACAACCGACCAATGCCTCCGCCACAATTAATCTTACAGGCAACTTGGCTTTAATTGGTTCGAAAACGCAAAATGTTCAAATAGGGTCAGAAAAAGAAGGCAGAGTAATCTTTACAGTAAGAGCGAAGAATGGAATTGGAGCAGGCTCTGTAGTAGTAAAAGTGAATGGATTAAAAGAGACTTTTGTCGAAAAAACAGAAATAACGGTCAGGCCTTTAACGAGCTTATTAAAAACGGCTAGTTCGGGAATTGTAGTTGGTGGCAAATCGATCAATATCAATTTAGAAAACAAAGATTTCGTGCCCAATACCATTTCAAGTTCATTATTGGTGAGTCGATCACCGATGGTGCAGTTCACCAACAATTTCCAGAGCTTATTGGAATACCCCTATGGCTGTCTAGAGCAAACGGTTTCTTCGGCTTTCCCTCAATTGTATTTTTCTGACTTTGTGAAACAAATTAAATCAGGCAAAAAGCCATTAATGAAAGCCGGCGATAGCGACCTGAACCCCAATACCAATGTGCAAGCGGCCATCCGAAAAGTAGAATCTTTACAGTTAGTGAATGGTGGCCTCAGTACTTGGCAGGCAGGCGATTCCGAAAATTGGTGGGCAACCGCTTATGCCGCTCATTTTTTACAAGAAGCACAAAAGGCTGATTTTGAGGTGAATAGTGCTGTTTTCACAAAAATTTTGGATTACTTGACCCTCAAAACGAATAACCAAGCAACGGAATTGGACTACAAAAGAAATAGGGATGGAAGCTATAGTAATAAAATGATTGCGAAGCGAGAAGCTATTTATAGTTTGTATTCATTAGCATTGGCTGGTAAGCCCAATCGACCTATGATGAACTACTATAAATCTAATTTAGCCCTCCTTTCTATAGACGAGAAATATTTGTTGGCTGGGGCCTTTAACCATATCGGCGACAACCAAAGTTTTAAATCAATTTTACCATCAAAGTTTTTAATAGAAAATGACGAGCGCCAAAGTGGGGGTAGCTATAGTTCACCCATCAGAAATATGGCGATGGTTTTGAATACTTTATTGGAAACCGACTCTAATAATTTGCAAATTCCAACTTTGGCCAATCAGCTGTCAATGGTAGTCAAAAACAAGGGATGGCTCAACACCCAAGAGCAAGCTTTTCTGTTTTTGTCTTTTGGTAAGTTGGCCAAGCAAGCAAATAAGGCCACTGTTACTGCCACCATTTTTGCCAATAAAAAAGTAATTGGCAAATTTGATGGAAACGACCTTATGCTAAAATCTGGATTAGGGAGTCAATTGATTATCAATAGCTTAGGTACGGGTAATCTATATTATTTTGCCCAAAGTGAAGGTCTGAGCGATACTGGAAAAGTAACAGAAATTGACAATGGATTGGTAATAAGAAAGTCCTTTTTCAATAGAGCTGGTCAACCAGTTTCGCCAAGTGAATTTACTCAAAATCAATTAGTTGTGGTTAAAATTGTGCTTTCAAGTGCCAATAGCTTACCCATTCAAAATATTGTAATTACGGATATGTTGCCTGCGGGTTTGGAAATCGAAAATCCACGAATAAGTCCAGAAAGGGAGCTGATTTGGGTAAAAGACCAATCTCAACCAGAACATTTTGATTTGCGGGATGATAGAATAAATTATTTCACCTCCATTGAAAAGGATCCCAAAACGTTTTATTATTTGGCAAGAGCTGTATCAAAGGGGACATTTAATATGGGGCCAGTGTCAGCTGATGCTATGTACAATGGGGAACTGAGAAGTTATTCAGGGAGTGGGGTTTGTGTGGTTAGGTAGCAAAAAAACTTGCCAACTTTCAAAAAGTTGGCAAGTTTAAAAACCTATTTATTTTCTAATGGAAAAGCGGTCGAGTTGCCCATGGAATACTGGCCAAAATAATCAGAATTGCCAATCCATAATAGATTAAAGAGGATTTGTGTTTGGCCAGATCTGTACCTTTTTTGGATTTTGCCCTGCCTATATGCACCAATACCCAGGCAATAAGCATCCCAGCGATATGTTCAACAGCCCAAAAGCGAAGCTCCTTATCTTTCATGGCCGCACCAAAATTAGCAAACGCAGAAGTAGTAATCGGGCTGGCCCAAAAGTATAGAATCAATCCAACGAGCAACTGAATATCACATGAAATCATAAAAAACAGGCCTGATTTTGAGTCGCCGTTTGTGAATTCTGATTTGCCGACAAAGCCTAAAATGGCTTTCACAATAACATAAATAGCTAAAATGGTGATTACCCAGCGAAGGTAAGAGTGGATGGTGAGGAGGATTTCGTACATATTTTTTGAGTGTAAAATGTAAAATTTATTATGTAAAAGTAGGAAAAGAAAATTATAAGAATAAATAATGTATTTCAAATTCCCCCTTTTTGTCTCTTCTGATTGCTTCTTCTAATCTTTTGCGATTGTTTTTAGAACTATTTAAATGAGTTGTTGTATCTAATTTTTGTTTTGGCTTTTGCTTCATATTTAAAATTTTTATTTTTACACATAAGCCTCGATAGGTTCACATGCACATACCAAATTTCTATCGCCATAAGCAGAATCTATTCTAGAAACGGCTGGCCAAAATTTATTGGCTCGCACGTAAGGGAGAGGGAAAACGGCTTTTTCTCTACTATAAGGTCTATCCCAAGAATCTGACAATGAAACAGATGCAGTATGTGGAGCGTGTTTCAATACATTATTGTTCTTATCGGCTTGTCCATCTTCTATTTCTCTGATTTCGGCTCTGATGGCCAGCATTGCATCGCAAAAGCGGTCAAGTTCTGCTTTTGATTCCGATTCTGTTGGTTCTACCATTAATGTACCGGCCACAGGAAAAGATAAAGTTGGGGCATGAAAGCCATAATCCATCAGTCGTTTGGCGATATCTTCGGCCTCAATACCTGCCGACATTTTGAATGGCCGACAGTCCAAAATCATTTCGTGTGCACAACGATTGTTATGGTTGGCATATAAAATTGGATAATCATTTTCCAAACGAGCTTTGATATAATTGGCATTCAAAATGGCGGTTTCAGTGGCCGCTTTCAAACCATCTGGCCCCATCATAGCGATGTAGGCATACGAAATTGGCAAGATAGAAGCTGAACCAAATGGGGCTGCCGAAACGGATGTAATAGCCTGATTGCCACCTGTTTCCACCACAGCATGGCCTGGCAAAAATGGAGATAAGTGTTTGGCAACTCCTATCGGACCAACACCAGGGCCCCCTCCACCGTGTGGGATACAAAAAGTTTTATGCAAATTCAAATGGCAAACATCTGCTCCGATATTAGCTGGCGAAGTGAGCCCAACTTGTGCATTCATATTGGCGCCATCCATATACACTTGGCCACCGTTTTCATGAATTAATTCACAAATTTCAATAATTGATTCCTCAAAGACCCCATGGGTGGAAGGATAAGTAACCATTAAACAGGCCAAATCATTGGCATGCTCAGTTGCTTTGGCTCGCAAATCTGCTACATCAATATTGCCGTTTTCGTCGCATTTGGTTACCACCACTTTCATGCCAGCCATCACTGCCGATGCTGGATTGGTACCATGTGCCGACGAAGGAATCAAAGCAATATTTCTATGCAAATCGCCCCGAGAAGCATGGTAAGCCCTAATAACTAATAGACCTGCATATTCTCCTTGTGCACCCGAATTGGGTTGCAACGAAACGGCATCAAAGCCTGTAATTTCAGAAAGCCAAGCGGATAAATTTGAAATAATCTCTTGATATCCAGCCGTTTGTGATGTTGGGGCAAAAGGATGAAGGCCTCCAATTTCAGCCCAAGTAACCGGTATCATTTCAGAGGTTGCATTGAGTTTCATGGTGCAAGATCCCAGCGAAATCATGGAATGAACCAATGACAAATCTTTGCTTTCCAACTGCTTCAAATACCGTAACATTTCATGCTCCGAATGGTGTTTATTGAACACTTCGGCCAGCATAAACTCCGATTTTCTCTGCAAATTTTCGGGAATTTGGTTTTGAATAGAATCCGTGAATAAATCAATATCTATTGGTTTTTGGATAATTTTAGCAAAAGCCTTTACTATGCTTTTTACCTCTTCAACAGATGTTTTTTCATTAATTGAAATACCAATATCTCCATTTTCGAAATACCTAAAATTCATTTCACCCTCTTCTGCTTTGCTTCTTATTTCGGCAGTATTACTATTGGCTTTTACAGTTATTGTATCAAAATAGTTTTCATTAACTAATTCATATCCAGCACTTTGAAGTAATTTAGCTGTCAATTGAGTTAATCCATAAATCTTGCCAGCAATATTTTGCAAACCTTCCGGCCCATGATAAACACCATAGGCAGCGGCCATTACCGAAAGTAATACTTGGGCTGTGCAGATATTAGAGGTAGCTTTTTCACGACGAATATGCTGTTCACGAGTTTGCAAAGCCATACGCAAAGCACGATGCCCCTGAGCATCTTGAGACACCCCAATTATTCGACCCGGAATATGCCTTTTGTAAATATCTTTTGTGGCAAAGAAAGCGGCATGAGGGCCTCCAAAGCCCATCGGCACCCCAAGTCTTTGTGAGGAACCAACCACTACCTCAGCTCCCATTTCGCCAGGTGATTTTAATAAAGTTAAGCTCAACAAATCAGCTGAAACAGCTACTAAAATTCCCAATTCATGTGCGGAAGCAATAAAATGAGTATAATCATAGACTTCACCATTGGTGGCTGGGTATTGTAGCATCGCTCCAAAAAGATGACCTTGAGTCAAATCTACCTCTTGATGATTCCCAATTTCTAAGACAATTCCCAATGGCTCTGATCGAGTAAGCAGTAAATCAATGGTTTGCGGGTGGCAAAGCTCAGAAACAAAATAAGTATTGGCCTCTTTTTTTGCCGAATTTCTTTGGCTATAAAGCATCGTCATGGCCTCAGCAGCGGCAGTTCCCTCATCTAAAAGAGAAGCATTCGCTATTTCCATACCTGTCAAATCAATTACCATTGTTTGGTAATTGAGGAGCATTTCCAATCGACCTTGCGCAATTTCGGCCTGATAGGGTGTATAGGCAGTGTACCAAGCAGGGTTTTCAAAGATATTTCTCAAAATTACTGAAGGCACAATCGTATCGTGATAGCCCATGCCTATATAACTTTTGTACACCTTATTTTTTGAAGCGATTTGTTTAAACTCTTTTAAAAAATCAGCTTCTGAAACAGCTTCTGGCAAATTCAAAGGATTTTTTAAACGAATGGCAGCAGGAATCGTTTCAGAAATAAGCTCGTCAACTGATTGAACACCAATGCTTTGTAACATGGTAGTTCTGTCGGATTCATCGGAATTATTATGGCGGTTTTGGAAACGCTCTTGGTAGTGAATGTTGATGTTCATGAAGGAAAAACCAAACAGTTTGGCTTTGTTTTTAAAAACGGTGTTATAAATCTAATTTGTTATACAAATTTACGGGATTTGGGATGGTTTTCAAAAGGATTGATTTAACATTAATAAAATCACTAGCAGATAAGAATTTCAAGTTTTATAATTGTAATTTTGAAATCAAATTAAATCGACAGAATGAATAAATTTATAGCTAAGTTAACGATAGTGTTTTCTTTAATAATAGCTTTTCAATTTGAGTCTATTTCACAACCCCCTGTCACTATTTACGCCAAAACCATCCGGGATTGTCAGCTCAAAAAGCACCTTACTTTCTTGGCATCTGATTCTCTTAAAGGTCGTGATACGGGCTCCGAAGGGCAAAAAATAGCCGCACAATATGTGGCCAAACAGTTTTTAGACTATAGCTTAACGCCCATTGTTAAGTTGGCGGATAATAGTTTGAGTTTTTTCCAAACCTATTATTTGCAAAGGGTCAAAACTTTTGGAGGTAACTATCATTACCAAGCCATTAGTCCCAAAACAAAAGGTAAAATAGATTCAGTAGCCACTGAAAACGTGCTAGGATTTATTGAAGGGACGGATAAAAAAGAGGAAATTGTGGTAATTACGTCACATTTAGATCATATCGGGGTAAGTGCTGATGGCCAAATCAATAATGGAGCAGATGACGACGGTTCGGGAACGGTGGCCATCATTGAGCTCGCTCAAGCCTTTGCCAGAGCAAAAAAGGCAGGAAATGGGCCAAGAAGAAGTATTCTTTTTATGACTGTAACAGGTGAAGAAAAAGGGCTTTTAGGATCTAAGTTTTTCGTGGAAAATCCTATTTTCCCACTTTCTAAAATAGTTTGTGATTTGAATATTGATATGATTGGCCGCACGGATGAAGCACATGAAGGGAAGCCTGATTATATCTACCTGATTGGCTCTGATAAGCTTTCAAGTCAACTGCACCAAATTAGTGAAATAGCTAATAATGAGCACACTATGTTAGATTTGGACTATACTTTCAACCGATCTGATGATCCCAATCGGTTCTACTATCGATCGGACCATTATAATTTTGCAGAGAAGAAAATCCCCGTAATTTTCTATTTCAGGGGCGTACATGCTGATTATCATCAGCCTGGAGATGATATTGAAAAAATTCAATTTGATCAGATGGAAAAAATCACAAGACTCGTATTTTATACCGCTTGGGAGTTAGCCAATCGGGAAGAAAGGATTTTAGTGGATTCGAATAAGAAGTAAGATTGTTTTTTGTCATTTCGACGATAGGAGAAATCTACAAAACTTTGGATAACAGTAACCTTCTTTAGATTTCTCGCCAGCCAGTTGGGGTTGGGAAATTACAAGGAATGAAATCACAAAAAAAATGACAAAATCCGAAATCCGCTCAGAATACCTTCAAAAAAGAAAAGCACTTTCAGAGGATTTATATTTTGGACTAAGCCAACAATTAGCCGATCAATTCTTCTTTCATTTTCATAGTAAATTATTAATTATCAATACTTTACATCTCTATTTACCTATCGAAAAAAACAAAGAGCCCAATACCAATTTTATTCTTAAAATACTTTTTAACCGATTCAAAAAAATAAAAGTAGTAGTACCAGTATCTAATTTTGAAACTAATCAATTGAACCACGTTGAAATCAATAATCAAACCATTTTTGAAGAAAATAAGTATGGAATACCCGAACCCCTCGATGGGAAATTGGTGGAGGAAAAAGAGATAGACATTGTAATTATTCCATTGTTGAGCATTGACCAACTGGGGAATAGAATTGGTTATGGAGGGGGATTTTACGATCGTTTTTTAGCAAATATTAGACCTGATTGTCTGAAAATTGGGCTATCTTTTTTTGATCCAATTGACACCATTATCGAACCTAGCAAAACGGATATTCCAATGGATTTTTGCATTACCCCCAATAAAATTTGGGATTTTTCTATCCAAAATAGCTGAGATTCTATACTTTAGCCTTATTTTTGCAGTTCATTTTTTACAAATCAAAGGTGTAATTCTTTTCAATGCCCCAAGTCTTTATACCTAAATTTTTAATTAAAGGGCAAAAACAAAACAAATGAAAATTGCAGTAGTCGGTGCCACTGGCCTTGTGGGTGGCGAAATTTTAAAAGTATTAGAGGAGCGCAAATTTCCTGTAACTGAGTTAATTCCCGTAGCTTCGGAGCGGTCGGTAGGTAAACAGGTTGCTTTTAAAAAGAAGAACTATTCAGTTGTAAACTATGAAACAGCCATAAAAATGAAGCCAGATGTGGCTATTTTTTCGGCTGGAGGCAAGACTTCATTGGAGTTGGCGCCACTTTTTGCGGCAGCTGGTATTACCGTGATTGACAATTCATCGGCATGGCGAATGGACCCAACCAAGAAATTGATAGTTCCTGAAATCAATGCACATGAATTGACGGCTGAAGATAAAATAATAGCAAATCCCAATTGCTCAACCATTCAAATGGTGATTGCTTTGGCTCCTTTACATAAAAAATATCGTGTGAAAAGGGTGGTGGTTTCTACCTATCAGTCAGTTACCGGTACTGGTAAAGCCGCTGTGGATCAGCTATTTAACGAACGTGCTGGAGCTGAAAATTATGATAAAGTGTATCCACATAAAATCGACTTAAACGTATTGCCACATATCGATGTGTTTTTGGATAATGGCTATACAAAAGAGGAAATGAAGATGGTGTTGGAAACCAAAAAAATATTGGACGAAAAAATAAATGTCACTGCCACAACTGTTCGAATTCCTACAATTGGTGGCCACTCTGAGGCGATCAATGTGCAGTTTGCTCGGGAGTTTGATTTGGATACTGTCCGCACACTTTTAGAAAAAACAAAAGGAGTTATTGTACAAGACGACCCTAAAAATGCGGTTTATCCAATGCCTATCAATGCCCATGGTAAGGATGAGGTGTTTGTAGGTCGCCTTCGTCGAGACGAAACTCAACCTAAAACCTTGAATATGTGGGTGGTGGCTGATAATTTACGGAAAGGCGCTGCTACCAATGCAGTTCAAATTGCAGAATATTTGAGAAAGAAAAAGTTGATTGGGTAAAAACATCAAGTAAAAGTTTGAACAGGATTAAAGGATTATCAAGAAAACATGATTTTTTTCATGTATCTCTCAAAATCTTTTAATCCTTTTTTTGGTATTTTCTTGTGCTCTTTTTAATCCTAAAAATCCTGTTTTTATTTTCTGTATTCCTGAAAATCCTTAAATCGTGTTTATTCGCCTCCAATCATTTTTTGAATCCTCTCCTCTCTGTTTTCATTGCTAAATTTATCTCTGCTGAGTCCATCGACTAAAATAGGAAAGCAAAAGGGGCTGGGCTTTTCCATTGTTTTAATCACGATTTTTTGGGTATTTATTCTATTGAAAGCAAGCGTCATTCGCCCCAATTCCAATTGAAAGTTCAGCGCTTCGTCATAGGCTTGCAAAAGCAGTAAATTTTCCTTTTCGTAGTTTTCAAAAACATTGAAAAAAAGTTGTGAATTAGCCTGTATATGTCTGGTTTTCAGAGCCTTACCAGGGTACCCTTGAAAAACCAACCCGCCAATTTGAGCAATGTCTCTAAATCTTCGTCTTGCCATTTCCACTCCGTTTACACTGTGCATTACGTCTTCAGTTAGGTTTTTGTCCGCAAAAACTCCTTCTTTTATGGCCTTTTCAATCGGTATTTCTTGGTCTGAAAGTAGCTCAAAACCATAGTCATTCATGGCCAAAGAAAAGGTAATTTGGGTGATTTGACCAATCCGATAGGCCAATATGGCCGCCATTCCTTCATGCACCAATCGGCCCTCAAAAGGGTAAATAAACACATGAAATCCATCTTTGTTTTGAAGCTTTTCAATTAATAACTCCTCTTTTTTAGGTAGGTGAGATCGATTGATTTGAGTTTGGAAAAGAGGTCTTAATGCCTCCATTTCTTTATCAAACGGAAGTTTAGTAAAATAGCTGTCTATTTTATGTCGGATTAGACTTGAAAGCTCTGACGACAAAGGCATTCGGCCGCCTTGATAGGAAGGAACCTGTCCTTTTTTAGAATTACTTCGTCTCACAATGGCACTCATATCTACCATTTTTACAAATTCGAGATTCATTCCTGCAAAGAAAAAAGTATCGCCAGGGTTCAATCGACTCACAAAATATTCTTCAATTGTACCTAGGTATTTACCACTCATGAGGTTGATTTTCACCATACTATCACTTACAATGGTGCCAATACTGAACCGATGCCGAAGGGCAATTCGCCGATTGGTCACTTTATAAAGACCATTGACAATATCCACTTTTTGGAATTCGTCATAGGCACCTAACGACTTACCGCCTTTGTGTAAAAAAGCCAGACACCATGCCCATTCTTGAGGAGAAATGGTATTAAAGCAATGCGTTTTTTTTACTTCTTGGTAAATTTCAGCTGCAGAAAACCCTTCCGAAACCGCCAAGGTTACCAAATATTGAATGAGCACGTCAAAAGAACGAACATAAGGTTCTCTTGATTCAATATCTTGATTTTCAATGGCTTGTCTGATTGCAGAACCCTCAATAATTTCTAATGAATGAGTGGGTACAAAATAAATGGAGGAGGTAGCTCCCGGTCGATGGCCACTACGTCCAGCCCTTTGCATCATACGAGCTACACCTTTGGGGGAGCCAATCTGAATGACGGTATCTACTGGCTGAAAATCGACCCCAAGGTCAAGGCTAGAGGTACAAACCACTGCCTTCAGACGACCATCATGCAAAGCATCTTCCACCCAATGGCGAACTTCATCCCCCAATGAGCCATGGTGCATGGCTATCAAACCAGCCAAATTAGGCGCCACATTGAGCAATTGTTGATACCAAATTTCAGCAAACGATCGAGTATTGGTGAAGATTAGGGTAGAATTGGATTTATTGATAATATTCACCACCTTGTCTAACAATTTTATGCCCAAATGTCCCGCCCAAGGAAACTCTTCAATTTTATCGGGAAACACAGTTTCAATCTTCGTTTTTTTAACAATATTGGCCTTTACCAAGACGGAGTTTTGTTCAGAATCGCCCAATAAAATTTGTTTGGCTTCTTCCAAATTGCCAATTGTCGCCGATATTCCCCATACTTTCAGATTGGGGTTCAATGCACGTAACCTACTGATTGCCAGCTCAGTTTGCACACCTCGTTTACTGCCCATGAGCTCATGCCATTCATCCACGACCACAAATTCAATATTTTTGAAATAGTCTGGATAGCCTTTTTGAGAGAGTAAAACATGGACCGACTCAGGAGTGGTAATCAATGCCTGAGGAACATTTTTTTTCTGATCTGCTCGCTCTTTTGTACTTGTATCGCCTGACCGTAAAGCTATTTTATAGGGCAAATCCAAATCTTGATTGACCCGTTTAGTGGCCAATTCTATCTCTTTAGAAAGGGCTCTGAGTGGGGTAATCCAAAGGCAATGAAGTGTCGATTTGTGAGTTGTGAATTGTGAGTTTTTGGTTTGATTCAACCATGCTTGAATAATTCCAAACCAGATGGCGTAGGTTTTGCCACAACCTGTTGGGGCGTTTAGTAAGCCAGACTTCCCCTCTAAAATATATTTCCAAGTTTCTTTTTGAAAAGCATGTGGCTGCCAGTTCTGTTTTTCAAACCAACGTTTGGCAAGAGGGAAATGGTCTAAGCCTTGACTCATATGATTTTAAAAGATAGTTATGAATTGGCAAAAACTTATTTCGAAGGAATCAATTTAGTTTAAAATAAAAAATATTTCGTTTTCCCTAATCTTTTCTCTAATTTAACAAAAAATCATCAACATCTATGGAAAAAATAATAGTAATTGGAATGGGTAAAGTGGGCTCATTAGTCGGCGTTTTACTCAATAAAAGATTTAAAGTAACTGGCTTAGACAAAGCCAAGCCAAGTTTAGATTTACCGTTTGAAGTACTTACAGGCAATGTTTCTGACGAAGCATTTTTGAAATCGGAACTCTCTAAATATGAGGCTGTTGTATCATGTATGCCCTATAATTTGAATCTGCCAATTGCGAAAATAGCATTCGAAAAGGGGATTCATTATTTTGATCTGACAGAAGATGTACCCACCACACAAGCTATTCGAGAGATGGCCAAAACAGCGCATTCAGTATTTGCCCCGCAATGTGGCTTGGCTCCAGGATTGATAGGAATAGTTGGCGCTGATTTGGTTAAAAGATTTGATAAAATTCGTGATATTGAGTTAAGAGTTGGGGCCTTGCCTCGTTATCCTAACGGACTTTTGGGCTACTCATTTACCTGGTCACCTGCGGGAGTAATCAACGAATATATCAATGATTGTGAGGTAATTCATAACGGGGAACGCAAAATGGTGACAGCCTTAGATGGTGTGGAAGTAATTAACATTGAAGGACAGGAATTTGAGGCCTTCAGTACGTCTGGAGGCTTGGGAACGATGTGTGAAACTTTTGAGGGCCAGTTGGATACGCTCAACTATAAAACAATTCGGTACCCAGGGCATGCCAAACTGATGAAATTTTTGTTATATGAATTGATCTTGAAAGATAAGCGAGAGTTAATCGAAGACATACTCACAGCCGCCAAACCGCCGGTTCAACAAGATGTCGTCTATGTTTATGCCGTGGTGGAAGGTTGGAAAAATGGTCAAATGAATCGAGAGGAATATTACAAGGCCTTTCACCCAATTGAAATTGATGGACAACATTGGCGAGCTATTTCCTGGACTACAGCAGCCTCGATTGCGGCTGTTGTGGAGTTGGTGGCTGATCGAAAACTGCCCCAAAAAGGTTTCATCAAACAAGAGGAAATAGACTTTGCTCAATTTTTGAACACAACTACTGGCCAATATTATTTATAAATCAAGACTGGGGCTGGTTTTTCAAAGCTGATTTGCTGCTGACAATCAAAAATTTCAAATCCAATGTTTTTGTCTTTATGCAAAAAATAAATATTGTAAAGACCTGGAGCAAAATTTAGAGCTGGAATATCGGCATAAAATCCTTTTTGGTAATATTCTTTGGTTTTCAAAAAAGTAGCTTTAAAGACTGCATTGTATTGAGGAGCCACGATATATTGTTTGTTTTTATTTGAAAAAACCAAAAACCAAGCATCATCGATACTTTTTTTCTCTTCAAAGGTTTCGCTAGTAAGCAAATAATGATCGCTTGCAAAATATCGCCTAGGATAAGTATCACGAACCAAGTTTAGTTGAGGAATACTCTTTGGCCATTTTTTTAACTGATGGGTTATCAGATGAATTATATTTTTTTCTGAAATCAAATCATCCCCAATTTTGATATTTTTATTATCCACTTTCGAATAAATGTCTTCGGCTAGGTTCAAAAAAGGCTGGTCTACTAACAACATGGTTTTATCTTGCTGCCAATTATAAGTATCGGCGAGGTATTTATTTGCAGTATTTTCTATTTTTACAAAATTAGAATAGTATGAAAATAGACTAATCAAAATAAATAAACCACCCAAAAGAATTGAAATCCTTTTCTGTAAAAAGGCACTAGTGCTTTCTAATAATATTAAATATAAAACCACAAAGCCGACGAAAGAATAAAATTGAAATCGGCTAAAAATTACCTCATATTCTCTTGATAATGAGATTAATAGCGCTGTACCTCCGCAAAAAAATAGAATTGCTAAAAGCCTTGCAATTGGCATTGAGGCGATTAGCCGTGTTGTGAATATTTGGATTGAAAGATAAATAACTAAGGCAATAATTAAAATGATCAAAATAAAACCCGCAATTTGATGTAAATGCAAGCGGTTGAAAATCTCAAATGGAGAGGCCCAAAATAAACTATTGAAATGAATGATGCTAGATAGATCAACAGTACCTTTTACGGCAGGGCTTGGCTTATAATTGTATAAAAAAGCAGCTAAGCAAACGATGAAAACAATCAAAGTTGACCAAAGCGGTCTACGATAAAGGATTAATACATAAATAATTGCAATAAAAGCCAGCAAACCATTGCCCGTACAAAAAGTAGCGCTGGCAGCCATAAATAATGAAACCGTATTGTATTTTTTTTGAATATCGAGAAAATACACCGCTAGAATCATAAACAGCATTGCATAGGCATGCTGCAATCCAGGAAGCACCCAAAAGATTATTTCATGCAATTGGGGCTGTAAAATGAAAGGAAAAGCGGGAATTAAATAATAGAAATTTTTGATTTTTTTAGGAATGCCAATTAGAAAAATAAGTGAAATGATTACCAATAAATTCATCCATAAGGCAAGCCAATGAAAATTGACATGGCCAAATACTTCATATTGAAAGAGAGCCGTAAGTTTGGGGTATACCTGTATATGATCACTATCAGCACTGAAAAGGTTGATAATCAATGATTTAAAGTCGTTTTCAAAAAGCGTTGTTTGGAGTAGATTTACGTCGTCCTGAAAGGGGAGATTAATTGCAAACTTTCTTACAAAAACCAAAAAAAGGGCGCAATAAAGAAATATAATTATTTTCGGAAAAACAGCTATTTTCATATCATAAAATTACGGAGGGTTCAATTCAAAATTGATATCGGACAGAAAAATAAAACAAAAATAGCCCATTTCCTATCTTTCAAGGAAATGGGCCAAGTATTTAGAAAGGGATAATGACTGACTTTAAAATTTGATGTTTAAGTTGGCATTAAAAACTGTACCCAATTGGCTAAATTGAGAACCGTTGTAACCCAAAATATCGTATCGACCGCTGAAGCCTAAGAAGCCTCTTATCAATGCTTTATTCTCAGGGTCAGCAATGGCAGTTTCTCCTTTTGAGTTCAAGGCTACAAGATCCCATTTTGGTAAAACATTAAGTAGGTTATTGGCATTCAAAGTAAATACAACTTTGTTTGAGAACTTATACGCAACACTCAAGTCAGAAACTACTGCAGGCTTAAATTCAGCTTTCAAGTTTTCCATGTCACCTCCTCCATTATCCAAATCTTGGAAGGCCGTTTTGCCAAACAATGTATTGTTTAGGTTGATTATGAATTTTTTAACTTGATAGTCAAAGCCTAGGATCGATTTGTATTTTGGACGGCTTTCAGTAAGCAGCGATTTAATTTGGGTGTTCAAAATACTTGATCCTGCCGCTTTAATGGCTGCTGGCTCTGCTGGAGTTCCTACAATTTTATTTTCCAACATAAAGTTTCCTGCTAAATTGATACCCAACATCCCTTTGCCCACTGGTAAATTTTTATAGCTCAACACATAGTCAAGTCCCGAGGTTTTGGTTTCGATACCGTTGATAAAAAACTGAACAGTAGATACGTTGGCAGCCTGTAAAATTTTAAATAAATCGGTGTTTGGGTCGCTTGTTCTGATGGATGAACTATAAACTATTCGCTCTTTCACCCCTATCGTAAAGTAATCAAGTGATATACTAAAGTTTTTAGTTGGATTGAGTGCCACACCTAGTGTGAAGTTGGTTGATTTTTCAGGCTTCAGAGAAGGGATTCCCAATAGACGGGCTTGAGAAGAGCGGTTATTAAACAAACCAGAAAGTTGTATGGTACCCCCTACAAAAGCTGCCTGAGTAGATTGGGCATATATTTGATGCAAAGTTGGAGCTCGGAAACCTGTTGAGGCAGATGCTCTAATTACGGCTTTATCTCCAGCAATTTTGTATCGAGAGCTCAGTTTCCAAACATTTGCAGTCCCAAAATCCGAGTATTTTTCAGTACGGATGGTACCGTTTACTAAGAAATCTTTTGTAATATCATAACTCAAATCTAAATAAGCTCCCACATTAAAGCGGCGATTAGTGCCGGCATTGATTGCATTAATACCAGGGAAAGAGTTTGAGCCTTCTTTCGAATAAGAGGCGGTGTCGCCAGCAACAATCGTATAAGCTTCTGAACGTGCCTCCATACCAAAGCCAATTCCAAATTGTTCAGAAACAGCTTTATTGATATCAATATTTCCTACAATATGGCTAAACCCATAACCACCTGGCTTAAAACGAGTGGGTGAGCTTGTTCCTAATGAACGGTTTACTGTATTATCCACTGTATAGCTTTGTGTGTTGCCGCCAAAAGTCAAAGAAGCATCGTGTTTCCAGCCATTTGTTTCCCCTTTCGCTCCGATTGTTGCATTGTAATCTAGCAAATCACCTTCAAAAGTGGGTACATAACCAATATAACCACGGTACATATTTACGCCATCTTCAGGGTAAGCCAATGTGGCAGCTGTCAAATAGTTTTTGCCACCATTATCAGTTACACTGTGTAATAAACCTCTGTCTTGACGCCAATATGGAGTGCGGAAGTTTGCGAAACTTTCCACTCGCTTTGCTACCATTGCTGCATTGGCATATAATTCACTGTTTACTCCAATTGGGATACCCGCATTGATGGCAAACTTGCCTGCTGTTATTTCACCCGTTCCGTTGATATTTCCACCTGTTGGGTCATCCGCCAAATAGGCTTTGATTAGTTGGTCTTGTGGGCCACCGCCACCATCACCAAAAGTTGCGATTTCAGTAGGTACATGAACTTTACCAGATCTCACTGCTGAATTATTTTGGGAGAAATCAACCGTATAATTTACAAAACCTTTTGTGCCAAAATTGGCTCCGCTGTTCAGCGAGACACCATAAGTAGCCCCGTCACCTTTTGAGGTAACCCCGGTATTGAAATTCAAAGAAGTGTACTCATATTTATCTTTTAAAATTACATTCATTACACCCGCAATGGCATCAGAACCGTATTGTGCAGAGGCTCCATCACGCAAGATTTCCACTCTTTTAATTGCATCTTGAGGAATAGCCGAAAGATCAACACCTGTTTCACCTCGACCAGGAGAAAACTGAACATAAAGCAACGAACTCAAGTTTTTACGTTTACCGTTTACCAATATTAATGTACGGCTAGGACCCATATTACGAATTTCATAAGGGTCTAATAAGGTGGTGGCATCGTTTACAGGAGTATTTACAGTATTAAAAGAAGGTACTTTGTATTGTAATGATTTGTCGAATGAGGTCTGACCAGTGGTACGAAGTTCGGCTGATGAAATAATATCGATAGGTAGAGGGGAGTCCACAACTGTTCGCTGTGACCCACGGCTACCAACAGAAATCACCACCTCATCTAGGCTAGTGGCGGAGGTCTCCAACATTGCATTAGCAGTAGTTTCACCTAAAACAGTAACAGCTTTTGAAATGGAATTGTATCCAACTGACGAAAACCGCACTTCATAAGTGCCATTTGGTACATTGAAACTATAACTGCCATCACCGCCAGTAGCAGCGCCTAATCGTGTGCCTATAATAGTAACAGAAGAGCCTGGGATGCCCATTCCTTGAGAATCGCTTACGGTACCTTTTAAGACCCCCTGGGCAAAGGAAGTCACTGAATAGAGCAATCCAATGAGTATTGCTAAAATTTGTTTTTTGGAAAATTGTTTCATCTGGTTAATTTGTTAAAAATTGAATTATAATTGATTTGAACTGGCTTTTTTAGAATTAAAGATTCCCTTTTATTTATAAAATAAAAAGTATTTTTTATATAAAATTTTGTAAATAAGGAATGTTGCCAAATATTATTGGCTAAATCTACTAAATTGATTGTTTTTGTTTGCTGAAATTTGTAAGTAATATTAAAAGAAAAAATTCATTTTTCAATCTGAAATTTTTTTATTTATAAAAAAATAGCCTAAAATATTGCTTTAGGCTAAAAATAATTCAAGAAATATCAAAAAAACACAATTACTAATACCCGCCCCTGAACATATAAGTATCCGCTACTTTCTTGATGGCCACAATGTAAGCGGCAATTCTCATATTTACATTGTATTTGACAGATGTCTCAAATACATGATTAAAGGCTTCATTTAAAATTCGCTCGCTTCTACGGTTTATTCTCTCCAAATCCCATTTATAACCGATTCGATTTTGAACCCATTCGAAATAGGATACGGTTACGCCACCAGCATTAGCCAAAATATCGGGAACTACCATGATGCCTTTGTTATTGATCACTTCATCAGCACTTGCTGAGGTGGGGCCATTCGCCCCTTCTACAATTAATTTGGCTTGAATTTTATGGGCATTATCAATCGTAATCACATCTTCCTTGGCGGCAGGCACTAGTACATCAACCTTCATGGCCAATAATTCTTCATTAGTGATTTTCTCAGCATGAGGATAGCCATCTAATGAATTGTTGTGGCTATTCAAGTAATTGAGTGCTGTGGCAATATCTATTCCTTTTTCATTAAAATAGGCTCCTGAAATATCAGATACACTTTGAATGTTTACCCCTCTTTCTTGTAATAAACTGGCTGCAAATGATCCTACATTTCCAAAACCCTGAACAGCCGCCGAAGCTTTGTTCGGACTTATTTTCAACTTTTTCATACCTGCCAGCGCACTTGTCATCACGCCACGGCCGGTAGCTTCTGTACGACCAAGTGAACCCCCCAAAACGAGAGGCTTACCTGTTACTACTGTGTTTACAGTCATGCCTTTAGCTTTTGAATATTCATCCATTAACCATGCCATTTCTCGCTGGCTTGTACCCATATCAGGGGCAGGGATATCTCTGTCTGGTCCAAAAACATCCAACATCGAAACTGTGTAGGCTCTGATTAAGCGTTCCACTTCACCAGCCGACATTTCTCTTGGATTGCAGGCAATACCACCTTTGGCGCCGCCATAAGGGATATCCACCACCGCACATTTCCAAGTCATCCAGGCAGCAAGTGCCCTTATTTCATCTATATGGACATCAGGGTCGAGCCTAATGCCACCCTTAGAAGGGCCTAATATATTTGAATGAATTACCCTATGACCCTCAAAAACCTTAATTCGACCATTATCCATTGTAATAGGAAGTCCAACAGTCACTTGCCGAGCGGGTACTTTTAAGATATAGTACATTTCCTCTGAAATGCCTAATAGCTCAGCAGCCTTATCAAAGCGCTGCATCATCGATTCAAGCGGGTTTTCTTTATCAGAAATGGGGGCGGGCTCCAAATAATGTTCCATAGTATTTTATTGGTTTTAATTTGTATTTTTTGTTGACGAATTAAATTTTCTGTAAAATAATGAATATATATTGAAACGTCCAAGTGTTTGAATATGAGGGTTTAATTGTGGAATTAGAACAGAAATGGTCTTAATTGGAAATTAATAAAATCTCATTTGGCAAAATTATTTTTTAGCCAAATATTGTGGAGGTGCTTTCATTTTGCACAAAATGAAAAAAAGAAAAACAAATTGAAAAATAATTATTTAATTGGCTTTATTGTTTGAAAACCAGCTAAAATCTTTGGTTCTTCGAAATCAAATTGTGATAAATAGATTTTTGTGGTTTTTGGACTACCAGATTTTAGTTGATAAGTAATTTCATATTGGCTTAAATTAGCTTTCCCAGCGGTCACATTTTTACTAAAATACTCACAGCATTTTCCTTTGAAAGTATAGCCAATCTGGTGTCCAGTTTCATCTCGAAGCAAATCGAGATAAGTTTGTTCGTTTTCCAAACCACCGTTTGAACCTGTGCCTACTTTAATCGGATTTTTTGAGGAAAAACCATAGGTCTTATCAGTAGAGATTTCTTCTAGTTTTAAGATAGAATGAACTTTAACTCGTTCATTAACAGGTGTTTGACAAAAATCAACTTTTGGATAGGAGGCGACACTACCCAATTCCTTAGCTTTTGCAAATTCAAGGCAAGCCTCCTCAAATTTACCTATATATTCAAATAAAACTCCTTTATTGTAAAGTGCATCACTGTATTTAGGGTCGATTTGTAAAGCCAAATTAAAGTCTTTCTCGGCACCCTCATAATCTGTTAATTTTTTGCGAATAATACCTCTATTCAAAATGGCTTTTTTGGAATCAGGTTTCAAAGCAATTGCCAAATTAATATCGGTATAGGCCGATTCATATTGCCTCAAAATCGATTTGGAAACGGCTCTATTAAAAAGAGCAGAATAATCTTTGGGGTTCTGTTTAATTATTTGATCTAGAATGGTAATACCACCTTGGTAGTCACGCACTTGCAATTTTTTTATAGCAGCTTCCAAAAGGCTCTTCGAATCCTGACCTAGAGCGCAACGAGTTAGAAATGATAAAAAAAGTAAAACAATTATTTTCAAAATAGATTTTGATTTGCTGATTAAACGAAATCGAAATGAATGAAATTGTAAATCAATTATTTTACTTCTTTGGCAAAAGTATCTTTCAAGCCGATGGTTCGGTTGAAAATCAATTTTTTATCAGTTGAGTCCTCATCCAAACAATAGTATCCTTTGCGAATAAATTGATAGGCTTTCCCAATTTCTGCATTTGCCAAACTCGGTTCAACAATCACATTATGAATCACTTCCAACGATTTCGGATTGATTGTTTTCATAAAATCATCCCCATAGAAAGCAGGATCTTCTACTGAAAAAAGGCGATCATAATTTCTCACTTCGGCAATTAAACCATGCTTTGCTGAAACCCAGTGGATGGTACCCTTTACATGAAGGCCAGAGGTATCTTCTCCTGATTTTGAATTGGGAATATAACTACAATAGATTTCTGAGATATTACCCTTTTCATCTTTTTTAAAGGAGTCACAAGTGACAATATAGGCCCCTTTTAGACGTACAGAAAGCCCGGGCCCCAATCGGAAGAATTTCTTCATAGGTTCTTCCATAAAGTCTTCTTTTTCAATCCATAATGTATTTGAAAAAGGCACTTCCCTTTTGGTAGAATTTTCGTCTGGAGTATTGTCAATGAGCATTAGCTCCTCTTTATTCTCCTCATAATTAGTGATGATTAATTTCACGGGATTTATCACAGCCATTGCTCGTAATGCCTTAATATTCAGGTCTTCACGAACGCAAAACTCCAGTAAACCCGCATCAATAATATTGTCTCGTTTGGCTACCCCTATTCGATCACAAAAGTTACGGATACTTTCGGCAGTAAAACCTCTTCGACGCATACCCGAAATAGTTGGCATACGAGGATCGTCCCAGCCATCTACTTTCTTTTCATTCACCAACTGAAGTAGTTTTCGTTTTGAAGTGATGGTATAAGAAAGATTTAGCCTAGCAAATTCATATTGTTTTGAGGGGAAAATTCCCAGCTTTTCGATATACCAATTATACAACTCACGATGTGAAGCAAATTCTAAAGTGCAAATAGAATGAGTAATGCCTTCAATGGAATCACTTTGGCCATGTGCAAAATCATACATAGGGTAAATACACCACTTATCACCAGTTCGATGATGGGGAGCATGTTTGATGCGATACATCAAAGGGTCACGCATGTGCATATTGGTATGACCCATGTCTATTTTGGCCCGCAATGTTTTAGCACCATCCGCAAACTCGCCATTTTTCATTCTTTCGAATAAATCTAAATTTTCTGCTACTGACCGGTTTCTATATTTACTATCGGAGCCAGGTTGAGTGGTGGTCCCTTTTTGTTGAGCCATTTCTTCAGCCGATGAATCATCCACATAGGCATGACCTTTTTTAATTAAATCACAGGCAAAACCATATAATTGTTCAAAATAATCAGAAGCATAAAGTTCGTTAATCCATTGAAAACCAAGCCATTTCACATCTTCTTTTATCGAGTCTACGTACTCAGTTTCCTCTGTAACGGGATTGGTATCGTCGAACCGAAGGTTGGTATGGCCTTTATAATGATCACCCAATCCAAAATTTAGACAAATTGATTTGGCATGACCAATATGTAAATATCCATTAGGTTCAGGAGGAAAACGAGTTAAAACTCTGCCCTCATTTTTACCCTCAGTCAAATCAGATTCAACGATTTCCTCAATGAAATTTAAACTTTTTTCTATCTCTTCCGACATTTCCTTTTTTCTTTAAAAATAACTATAGCCCCACAATTTGTGTTAAGAATTAGCTACTAAATTACTCAAAATCCCTCATAAAAAGGTTCTTATTGAGTAATTATGACGTAAATTTGGGCAAAAAATTATATAAATTTTGAAAATTTCAATTGTTACTGTCTGTTATAATAGCAAAAATTTTATCAGGCAAACCCTTGAAAGTGTAGCTACTCAAGACTATCCAAACATTGAACATGTGGTAATAGATGGTGGATCGAATGATGGTACGGTGGAGATCCTAAATGAATATAAAGATAGAATAATCTTCATTTCTGAACCCGATAAGGGAATTTATGAGGCCATGAACAAGGGAGTGAAACTGGCCACAGGAGAGGTAATTGGCACATTGGGAGCAGGGGATTTTTATCCCAACAATCAGGTAATTGGTAAGGTTGCAGCCACCTTTGAGAGGTACGGGACTGATTCAATTTATGGAGACAAACAATATGTGCATCCTGGAAATATCCAAAAGACAGTGCGTTATTGGAAATCTGGAGAGTATAAAATTGAAAATTGGCTGAAAGGTTGGATGCCCCCCCATCAATCCTTTTATTTGAAAAAAAAGGCCTTTGAAAATTATGGATATTACCTCGAGCAATTTCGTTCGGCAGGAGACTACGAGCTGATGCTCAGGATGTTATATAAGCATAAGCTATCGACCCATTACCTTCCAGAGTTATTGGTAACCATGCTTACTGGAGGTACAAGCACTGTCTCATTCTCCAATAGAATCAAAGCCAATTTGGAAGATAGAAAAGCTTGGCTACTCAATGGAATTGAACCAAAATGGTACACACTTTACGCCAAACCACTTTCAAAAGTTTTACAGTTTTTGCAGTTTTAATTGATATACAATGCGCATAATCCTTCTCACTCAAGACGATCCATTTTACCTAGCCAAAAATATTGATTATTTAGCTAAAAACATGCCCAAACATTCACAAATTGTAGGCACGGTGGTTTTTGAGGTTTCGCCGTTTGGCAAGCGAGAAAGCTTTTTGGATAAAATGAAAAAGACTTATTCCATTTTTGGGCTTCGCTTTTTTATGAATTATGGCTTAAAATTTATTGCTTCGAAACTTGACCCTAATACAAAAGTTAAAAGCATTTTGGCGAGACATCATATCCCTTTAATTGAAATCGAGGGTAATATCAATAAGGAAGAAAACCGAAATAAACTCAAAACCTTTTCGCCGGATTTATTGGTGTCAATTGCAGGGAACCAAATTTTTAAATGGCCTTTGATTAATTTAGCACCCAAGGGATGCTTGAACTTGCATACCGCACTTTTGCCCAAATATAGAGGTTTAATGCCCAGCTTTTGGGTACTTAAAAATAACGAAAAGGAAACGGGCGTATCCGTATTTTTTGTAGATGAAGGAATCGACTCTGGTCCAATTTTAGTTCAAAAAAGGGTGGAGATCGGGAGTCGCAGTCAGGCCGAGTTAATTGATTATACCAAAAAATTGGGGATGGATGCTATTTTGGAATCAGTGGAGAAAATAGAAAAAGGAGGTTTTGAACTTATCCCTAATCCTGAATCTGAAATGACTTATTTTTCATTTCCAACTAAAGAGGACGTCCAGGAATTTTTGAAAATGGGCAAAAGGTTTTAGTTATGTTTAGTACTTGTTCTATAAAAATATCCCTTTAGGGGAAGAACTATGAAAATACTCACTTTTGATATTGAAGAATGGTTCCATATTTTGGACAATACCTCTACTAAAACGGAGGCCGATTGGGCAAAATATGAAAGCCGGATTGATGCCAATATGGAGCGAATATTTTCACTATTAGCTGATAATCAACAATCTGCCACTTTTTTTTGCTTAGGTTGGGTAGCTCGCAAATACCCCAATGTGATTAAAGAAATCGCTAATAGAGGTTATGAAATTGCCACCCATTCAGACCTTCACCAGCTGGCGTATGAACAGGATTACAAGGTTTTCAAGGCCGACTTGACCACGAGCATCCAATCGTTGGAAGACATCATAGGCAAAAAAGTACGAGCCTATCGAGCACCCGGCTTTTCTATTAAGCAAGAGAATAAATGGGTATTTGAAACGCTAATCGAGTGTGGCATTGAAATAGATTGCTCCGTGTTTCCTGCCCAGCGATCTCATGGTGGCTTTGCTGAATTTGGACATGCTGAACCCTGCTGGATTGAGACCAATGGATTGAAAATCAAAGAGTTTCCGATTAATTTATACAAAGGTATTGGGGTGCCGACTATTTTTTCGGGAGGCGGTTATTTCAGACTATTGCCCTATTTTTTGTTGGATAACCTGACTAAAAATGCAGATTATATAATGACTTATTTTCACCCAAGAGATTTTGATCCTGAACAACCCATCATTGCAGAGCTAAGTTTTTCGAGAAAATTTAAATCTTACTATGGGCTTAAAAACTGTTTGCCCAAATTAGAAAAATTAATACAAGCCCACCCATTTATAGATTTGCAAACAGCTGATAATCAGGTAAATTGGGAAAAAGCAAAAGTGATAAAATTGTAGGTACACACCAGAGTATGTACCTACAAATAAGGGTTAACTCCAGCTCCTATCCCAACTATCTACTTTGTCCCATTCAGTAGTTGGTGCAAAATATAGTTCACCAGATTTTAAATGGGCTTTTACTACTGCTTCGTTCAGATTTACCCCTAAGCCAGGGGTATTTGGCACTTTGGCAAAGCCATCCTTAACCAAAGGCTTTTCAATACCAGTAACCATATCTTCCCACCAAGGGACATCGAGTGAGTGATGTTCCAACGCCACAAAATTTTCAGTGGCGGCAGCACAATGTACATTGGCCATAAATGAAATAGGGGTTCCAGCAAAATGCATAGCCATTGGGATGCCACGCTCTTCAGCATAGTCCCCAATTTTCTTGGTTTCCAAAAGGCCACCAGAGCTGGCCAAATCTGGCTGAATCATATCAACAGCACGGGCATCAATCAATTTAATAAATTCCTCTTTTAAGAAAATATCTTCCCCAGTAAGAGTAGGAGTATCAATAGCATCGGAAATTTGTTTCCATTTTTCTGTATAAAACCAAGGTACCATATCTTCCAACCAAGCCATAGTATATTTATCAACCGCCTTACCCAATTTTATTGCTGTACTGGTATCAAAATGACCAAAATGATCGGCCGCCAAAGGTACTTCCATGCCAACAGCTTTTCGAACTTCGTGAACATAGTTGGCCATAGCCTCTATACCTTTGTCAGTTATTTGTACCCCAGTAAATGGATGCTTGGTTTGTGCATAGCTTCGAGCCATACCTTTAGTAGCTGGTGGTGTTCCCCATTGTCGTTTTATATCTGTAACTTTTCCGCCAATGACTGCCCCGGGAATATCGGCAACAAGGTCAACACCAAAATCCATTTTCAAAAAAGTAAGTCCTGTATCCATCCTTTCTTTCATTTTTTTGGCAAACTCAACAGGGTCTTTAACAGTTGGGGTATCGCCATAAAGCCGGATATAATCCCTGTATTTGCCACCTAACATCATGTGACAGGGAACACCATAAGCCTTTCCTGCAATATCCCATAGGGCCATTTCAACACCACAAACACCTCCTGCCGCACGGCCTTGGCCCCCAAATTGCTTAATTTCTTTGAATAGCATTTCTACGGAACAAGGGTTTTTTCCTAATAGTCGGCTTTTTAAAAACAAACCATATTTGGCAGAGGCACCATCACGAATTTCACCATAGCCAGATATCCCTTGGTTGGTATCGATACGAATAATGGGGCATGTCATGGGGGCTCCTGTAACAATGGCAATGCGTAAATCAGTGATTCTGAGGTCGGAAGGGGCCGAACTTCTTTTTACCTTTTGAGTGATAAATTCTATCTCTTTTTCGGTTTGTCCATTGAACATCATGCCTAACGAGAGTCCTCCTAAAGCAGATTTTTTGAGAAAATCTCTTCGTCCGTCGCCAGAATTTTCGATATTCCTTTGTTCACCGATGATTGGGCTCTCAGTTATTTTTGGTCCTAGAGGAAGTTCTCCATTAAACTTAAATCGGTCAAGTATTTTTTTCATAAAAGTATATTTAAAGGTTTTACTATTAAAAACAATCCTTATAGGAGATGGGAGGTATTCACTATTTCACCAGTTCCTGTCTTTCATTAATGCATCAAACTCTGAGGAAGAAACTTTTAATTTGCCTGGTGTGTTTTTGACCCAATTCAAAAAATCGGCTTTGATGGTTTCGTCCCATTTCATGTCTATTTGGCCAGGGGTGTATTTACCCTCCCGAAGTCTTGCATGACCAAACTCATCCTTTAAGCCCACAAATTCTGAATTTTCGATACATTCTTTTGCCAAATGAGCTGGAATAAATACCACCCCCTCTTTTTTCCCCAAAACCAAATCGCCAGGCATAACCGTTACACGTCCTATTCTAATGGGGCAATTGATGCAGGTAAGCATCACATCTTTGATATAGGAGGGGTCAAAGCCTCGAACAAAACCTACAAAGCCATCGATAGCCTCCAAGCCTTCTAAGTCACGAATACCAGCATCAAAAACGACCCCAGTTTTCGATTTGGCATAAATAGAATTGCCTAGATTGTCACCAATCAACGTGCCATCAATGATTTTACCAAAGCCATCGGCCACGTAAACATCCCCAGTTTTGAGCATATCAATCGGCCATGAATTGGGCGAACCAGAGCGAGCTTCTGCTTTCCCCTTTTCTTTGATTCGTAAATCGATATCAGGGCGAGAAGGCATATATTGGGCTGTTAATACCCTGCCAGCCAATGCTTTAGAGGGGTTGATAATTTGCCAGCCGGCTTCAAACTGGTTGTTATAACCTTTGTTGCGCATAAAGCCCCAGGCTTCTTCTAGGGATATATCAGCCAATCTTTTTACCAAATCGTCAGATACTCTTGGCCTGCCATTGGCATCACGTTCCCCCTTCCATTCCGTGGAAAAGACTTTGATTTGATCGGCAGTCCATTGGATATTTTGGGCCTTTGTAAGAAGAGCAGTGGAGAAAAAGATTATTAAAAGAAGTTTTGTTTTTTTCATGAGATTTTGAGGTTTAGTTAAATATAACTTAGGGATAATTTTGGGTTATACAAAAAGATATTTAACCTAAAATTATTAAATAAACTTTTGTAAATAAATAATTTATTAAGCTATCAATTGGCCTGTCTTACAAGGTTGATGTTTCAAAACCAATCCATTGCATTTGGTTTGTACTTACCTATAGGAAATGAATTTTTAAAAAGAGCTTCTAAATTGATTTCGTCGGACAGTTATTTAAATAAATTGAAAAAAAGGATTGGCAAAGCACTTTTAATTTACTCGATTTTGAGGCCTTTATTTTTGAATGAAAAGTCAGTAAAAATAGTTAATAGGCTTGTCTTCAAATATTTACAAAAAAAGTGGTGTTTGTTTGAATTATTTTCAATATTTGCAAAAGTTAACCTATTGCTAAATTTTAATCAAATGGATAAGTCGAAAAAACGCCCTTTTCTCTTGCTTTTTTTTATAGCTTTAAGCTTTAATACCCATGCACAAGTTTTGGATATTAGTAACAATAAAGGAATTATATTGCCTGTGGTTCCCAATGCTAATAATGTGGTGAATCCTTCGGAGGGCCAAATACTATACAATCAGAATTCAAAATCACTCAATTATAATAATGGCTCCAATTGGCAGAATTTGCTTTCGGCCAATCTACCCACTAATTCAGATTCAATTACTTATAGTATTGTTGGGGGGTCATTCCAAGCTGGCCCTTTTCAGGTAATCAATTTGGTGCATAATGCTTATAATAATATTATTATTGGAGGAGGGGGTAGTGGAACGGCTTCTGTCGGGGACTTATCTTTTACGAAACTATTTGACCCCAATTCTTGGATGTTTAAACGAAATGTTTATAGCGGAATATTTACTCAAATAATAGAATTCAAGTTTTTCAAACCCAATACTGCAGTGCCTTATTATTCTATAAGACTTAATGATTGGATTGTTTCACAATATAGTTTTAATATTGGATCCACTGGTGTTGTTGAGCAAATTTCCTTAAAATTTACAAAAATTGCTTTTAAAGATTGGGCTAGTAATAATGGTTTTGCTTATAATGTTAGTACAAAAGTCATAACAAATGGTCCTTACTAACTCAAATAAGTATTTGATTGGTTAAATCTGCAGAGACAAATTCCATTACAGCTTTTACAATTCCTTCAGAATCAATGCCTACTTCGTGGTGTAGTTCTGATTGTTCACCGTGTTCAATTATTGAATCGGGTATGCCAAGTCGCTTTATTTGGGAGGAATACTCATGGTCGAGCATCCACTCGGCTACAGCTGTGCCAAAGCCTCCTTGCAGGCAGCCGTCTTCCACAGTAATTATCTTATCAAATCGTTCAAAAACTTCTGTAAGTAGGTCACTATCAAGAGGTTTTACAAAACGCAAATCATAATGGGCAGGATTTAAGCCTTCTGATTCTAAAATCTTGCAAGCTTCAACGGCGTTGTTTCCAATATGGCCAATACTTAAAAGGGCTACTTTTTCACCGTCTTTCACTTTTCTTCCTTTGCCAATTTGCAATTTCTCTAATGGAGTGCGCCATTCAGGCATTACTCCTTCCCCACGTGGGTAACGGATGGAAATCGCTTTTTTATTTTGTTTGAAATCATCTAATGAGGCCGTATACATCAAGTTGCGTAATTCCTGCTCATTCATAGGGGCGGCAACAATCATATTGGGCAGGCAACGCATATAAGCCATGTCATAAGCGCCGTGATGCGTGGGGCCATCAGCACCAGCAAACCCAGCTCTATCAAGACAGAAAATCACGGGTAATTCTTGAATACAAACATCGTGAATCACCTGATCATAAGCTCTTTGCATAAAAGTAGAATAGATATTGCAAAAAACCGTAAGCCCTTGTGTGGCCATTCCTGCCGAAAAGGTAACAGCATGTTGTTCGGCAATACCCACGTCAAATGCACGATCTGGCATGGCCTTCATCATGATATTGAGGGAACTTCCTGAGGGCATTGCAGGGGTTACTCCTACTATTTTTGGGTTCTTTTCGGCCAGCTCAACAATAGTATGACCAAAAACATCCTGATATTTAGGGGCTTGAGGTGTATCAAAGGTTTTCTTTTTTATTACCCCTGTTATTTTGTCAAACTTACCAGGTGCATGCCATACGGTTTGGTCTTTTTCGGCTGGGGCATAACCTTTGCCTTTTACAGTGAGTACATGTAATATTTTAGGGCCGGGAATTCCTTTCAGGTCTTTCAAAACTGAGGCAAGATGCTCCACATCATGGCCATCGACAGGTCCAAAATAACGCAAATTAAGCGATTCAAAAAGGTTAGATTGTTTAAGAATCGTGGCTTTCAATCCATTTTCAATTTTTGAGACAATCTCTTGCGCTGACTTTCCAAAATGGCTTATTTTACCCAACATATTCCAAATATCGTCCCGCAATCTATTGTACGATTTGGAGGTAGTAATATCTGTCAGGTAGGCCTTTAATGCACCCACATTTGGATCGATTGCCATACAATTGTCGTTGAGCACAATCAGCATATTATTGCCCACGTCACCTGCATGATTCATGGCTTCAAAAGCCATACCAGCAGTCATGGATCCATCCCCAATTACGGCAACGTGCTGGCGCTGTTTTTCACCCAAATATTTGGAGGCCACAGACATACCCAAAGCCGCTGAAATTGAGGTTGAAGAATGCCCCACACCAAAAGCATCAAATTTGCTTTCTTTACGCTTTGGAAAGCCAGAGAGGCCTTTATAGAGTCGGTTGGTATTAAAATTATCTCTTCGGCCAGTCAATATTTTATGGCCATAAGCCTGATGGCCAACGTCCCAAATCAGTTGATCGTCAGGGGTATTAAAAACGTAATGTAAGGCAACAGTAAGCTCTACCACTCCCAAACTTGCACCAAAATGACCTCCATTCACAGAGACCATATCTATAATAAATTGGCGTAACTCGGCAGCTACCTGAGTCAGCTGGTTTTTATTCAGCTTTCGGAGGTCTGATGGAGAGTTTATTTGGGATAAAAGGGTACCAGGAATTATCGGCATGTTATCACTAGGTCTAATCTATTTCTACTAAACCTTCAAGAATAATCAATTGTTTTGTAACATTTTGCAAATACAAAATTACCATAATTTAAATAGAATTCTTAGCTAAGTAAAATTTTGAAATGAAAAAGATAATTAAGCAGTTCAAAAATCAATTTTTTTGACTGGCTTTGAACAATTTAAGTTTTTCGTCTTTGGTGAGACTTTCATAGCCCGATCGTGATATTTTATCTAAAAGCTCATCCACTTCGCTTTCGTCTGGCGTATCACCTTCTTTGAAATGGGTGGTTTGGCTAAAGCCAGCGTTGGTATAGCTTCTATGAGTAACTTTCATCTGAGGTTTGGAAGGAGGCTCCACAAAAAGACCTCTAATAAAATCAAATATTGCAGTAATAGGACTCCCTAAATCAATTCCTTTTTTGAGTTGTTTTACATAAATATAGCCAATTAAAGCCCCACCTAAGTGGGCGATATTGCCACCAGCGTTAGAACCAATAGTGCTGGCAATTGAAATAACTATATAAAAAAGTGCAATGTATTTAATGCGAACAGGGCCCAAAAACAATAACATAAAGGTGTAATCAGGCAACAAAGTAGCGGCTGCCACCACCACTGCAAAAGCAGCACCTGAGGCTCCAACCATTAATGAATTGTCAAGAACTGGCCTAAAATAAGGGATTAAATTATACGCTAACATGTATACCAAGCCTCCCACTATTCCGCCCAAAATATACACATTGATCAATCTTTTATTACCCAAATACTCATGCACCAAACTTCCAAACCAATACAAAAACAACATATTGAAAAGGATATGAAAAATATCGTCATGCACAAAAAAGTAAGTGATTAGACTCCAAGGCTGAAAGATAAAATTATAAATTGAGGCGGGAAGCGAAAGCTTATCCACAAAACTTTGATAAACACCCGAAAAGCTGGAAAGGGTGAGGATTACTTTTGATAAAATCAAAACCAAAAACACAATGATATTGATAAAAATGATCTGTATAAGCCCATTATTGGTCTTCCGGAAGGCATTACGAAAATCATCAAAAATACCACTCATTTTTATATTTATTTATATCATTACGGACAAAACGCTTGAATGGTTTATTAATCCTATAAGGTAACGAATTTTAACCAAATTTAATAAAATTTATTCCGTTCTGTACCCCAATATTTCAATAATATTATTGCAAAAAGCATTCCACCTAAATGTGCAAAGTGAGCTACATTATCCCCTTGGGAGCGTTGGATACCCGCATATAACTCGTACAGCCCATAGAAAGTTACAAAATATTTCGCTTTTATTGGAAAAGGGAAAAATAAAAGCATCATTTCAGTATTGGGGAATAAATAACCAAAGGCCATCAAAATGCCAAAAATAGCTCCTGAGGCACCTACCATCGGTATATTTATTTGAGAATTGTAAAATGATTTCACAGCCATCACAGTTTCATTGATTAATGAGGCATCAGTAGGGTTGGCTCTGAACTTTTCTAAAAAACTTCCTAATTGAATGGCTCCGCTGCCACCAGTATATTTATTGATAAAGCCAACAAAGCTTTCAGGAGAGGGATGTTGGCTATAAATATTGATTGCTTGGGCAAGTTTATAGGATTCATAATAATTAATACCCAAATAGAGCACGCCAGCTCCCACGCCAGTAAAAAAGTAAAAAAAGAGAAATCGGTTTGGGCCCCAAATTCGCTCGAGCATTGACCCAAACATAAAAAGGCCAAACATATTGGAGAAAAGATGGCCAAGATCGCCATGAAGAAACATATAGGTTACTAACTGATAGGGCTTGAAAGTCTCCGCATTCACATTTCTAAGGCCAAAAATAGCCGTCATATCCATATTGATAAAGCTACCAATAAAATAGATTAAAGCATTGATAATTAATAAGTTACGAACTATCGGTGTGAGATTATTGAACATTTATTTGATACTTTTCTTTAGTTTGATTGAAATTTAAATAAAAAATAATTTATTAGCAATTATTCACAAATAAGACTTCCAAAATAATGAAACACTACTTATTTGTCAAAATCCCTTCTAGTTTTTCAAG
>JAZKGO010000080.1:0-24888 GCA_040385875.1 Bacteroidota bacterium | reverse complement strand
CTTCCAAAATAATGAAACACTACTTATTTGTCAAAATCCCTTCTAGTTTTTCAAGCGAAACTATTCGCATAATTGCCTCACCACCAGGGGTAAATTGTGGGTTTTTACTGGCAAAAAGTTGATCAACAAGGAGGTGAATTTCAGCCATTTGTAAAGTTTTATTTTGGCGGAAGGCTAATCTTTTCGAAAAGGCACGTGCCAGATTTTCTTTTTTATCAATCGACAATTCCGTTTTATTTTGCTTGAATTGTTCAATCAATGATTCAAAAATTTCCTGAGCACTTTCATCCAGAATGTCAGAAGGAATACCGTAGATTATCAAAGAATTAGCCCCAATTGCGTTGAAAGTGAAGCCAAGGTTAATAATTTCTTCCTCCATATCTGTAACCAAAAGCATGTCAGCAGGGTTCAACTGCACACTAATCGGGAATAATAATTGTTGGGAGCTTGCCTTTTGGTTTTTCAATAAGATGGATTCGTATTGCTCATAAATTATCCGCTCATAGGCCTTTTTTTGATCGATTAATAGGAGCCCAGATTTCACTTGTGCCAATATAAATTGATTATGAATTTGAATGGCGTTGGTGCTTTCGGGTACTATATTATGGGCCGAATGAGCCCCTGATTTAATATTACTTTTAAATGTCTCGCCCTCAAATTCCACCACAGGATTGGCTTTTGACTTAAATACAATATCCTCTTGATTAATCGAAGGATTTCTTTCAAAAGCTTTTGGCTCAAAGCCTTCGTATAATTTTTGCCAATTGCCCAAATTAGCCTTTTGAAGGCTATTTGTTTCAATGTTTCGGTTCAATTCTGAATATTTATGCTCAACGGATTGTCTACTTACAGGAGCCAAAAAGTCGACATTCATGTCGGATTCAAAATCGATACTTGGGTTCAAATTGTACTGATTCATTGCCTTGCGGCAGGCTGCTGAAACAACTGCATAGACTGATCGCTCGTCGTCAAATTTGATTTCCGTTTTAGTGGGATGCACATTAATATCAATTCTGGCTGGGTCAATCTCCAAAAATAGTACATAAAATGGGTGAGAGCCCTCTTCAAGCATGCCGGCGAAGGCAGTCATCACGGCATGATGCAAATATCCAGACTTTATGAAACGACCGTTTGCAAAAAAGAATTGCTCAGTTTTAGTCTTTTTAGCAAAATCAGGTTTACCAATATAGCCAGTCACATTCAGAAAGTCCGTTTCCTCTTTGCAGGGGGCTAATTGCTGTTGATAATTTTTACCAAAAAGGTCAATAATGCGCTTACTTAACCGGCCAGCAGGCAGGTTATATACTTCTTCTTCAGCATTATACATCGAAAAACTAACCGATGGATTGGCCAATGCCACTCTTTGAAACTCATCAATGATATGTTTCATTTCCACCGGATTACTTTTTAGGAAATTCCGCCGAGCAGGTACATTGTAAAACAGGTTTTTAACCTGAACATTGGTACCAATAGGAGTTTGAACCGCTTCGTGTGCCTTTAGACTTGAGCCTTCAATTTTTAACAAAAAGCCGAGCTCATCTGTTGGTCTTCTTGTCCGCATTTCCACTTGAGCAATGGCGGCAATTGAGGCCATAGCCTCTCCCCGAAAGCCCATGGTTTTCAAAGTGAAAAGATCTTCAGATTTCTTTATTTTGGAAGTGGCATGCCTTTCGAAGCACATTCTGGCATCAGTTTCAGACATCCCTACCCCATTATCAATCACCTGTATGAGGCTTTTACCCGCTTCTTTGACAATCAATTGAATGGAAGTGGCACCTGCATCAATTGCATTTTCTAAAAGCTCCTTTACTGCCGATGCTGGCCGCTGCACCACTTCGCCAGCGGCAATTTGGTTGGCTATGGAATCGGGTAAAAGATGGATAATGTCTAACATATTCTATTTAAAAATTCTATTCATCTAATTAATTGGCAAAATTCATCAATTTGTGCATCCTAATCAAAAGGCGAACTACAAAGTTAAGTATTTCGGACTATTAGACAATTTGACAAAAATTATAAGGGATAAGTTCAAAAACAAAAAATTAACAAATAAAAATTGAGCCTATTTCGTTGCCAAACAAAGAATTTTTGAAGCAAAACCTGAAGTTATATTTCAAATTGTTGATTTAATATAATCATAATGACTAATTTTAATCCTTTAAACGCTAATCATCTATTTACAAGCAACGACAAACTTATCTAACCAAATCAAAGTTTTAAACCAATCTTTATTATTGTTTACTCTCTATTTTTGACAATTTACCAATTAAATGCTGTTTCGAATACTATTATTGTCTCTATTTGTTTTTTCATCGGAATCAAAAATGATGGGTTTTTTATCCGAGAAAGAGATAAATGGGCCACCTAAAACCAATCATTTAAAGCCAATTTTTGCTGATCAGGAAAGTAGTTGGGTAGATAGCGTATTCAATGGGTTGACGTTGGAACAAAAAATTGGACAATTGTTTATAGTGGCAGCTTATTCAAACCAGCAGCAAGGTGGATACGAGAGAATTGAAAACTTGATAGAGAACTATCATATTGGAGGCCTCATTTTTATGAAAGGCGAACCTGTAATGCAGGCTAAGCTCACTAATACCTATCAAAATATTTCAAAAGTGCCGTTACTAATTACTTTTGATGGCGAATGGGGTCTAGGAATGAGGTTGGATAATGTAATTTCCTATCCAAAAGCAATTACTTTAGGAGCTATTCAAGATCCAACATTGATATATAAAATGGGAGCTGATATAGCTGAACAATTTAAGCGGCTGGGGATTCATCTCAATTTTGCACCCGACGCCGATGTAAATAGTAATAGCGAAAACCCGGTAATTGGCTTCCGGTCGTTTGGGGAAGATAAATATAAAGTAGCCCAAATGGCAATCGCCTACATGAAAGGCTTGCAACACAATGGAGTAATGGCCAATGCTAAACACTTCCCTGGGCATGGCGATGCCTCCACAGACTCACATTATAGCCTTCCAAAAATAAATCATAGTCTTGAAAGACTGACCAATATTGACCTTTTCCCCTTTCAGGAAATGATTAAAGATAGCTTAATGTCTGTAATTACAGGTCATTTATTGGTGCCAAGTATTGATTCAAGAAACATCCCCACTTCCCTTTCTGGCAATGCAGTGAGCGGTATATTGAAAAATAAAATGGGATTTCGAGGCCTAATCATTACGGATGCTCTGAATATGAAAGGTGCTACAAAATGGAATCTAACACCTGGAGAGGTGGAACTGCAAGCTTTTTTGGCAGGTAATGATATTCTATTAATGTCGGATAATGTAATCGCAGGCATCAATAAAATCAAAGCGGGGATCAGCAGCGGGAAAGTACCTTTAGATGATTTAGATTTTCGGGTAAAGAAAATATTAAAAGCCAAATATTGGGCGGGCCTCAACATAAAAAAGGTGGTTTTGGAAGATCAAGTGGAACATGACTTAAACCAGCCTAAATATTTGGGATTAAAGCAAATTCTATACGAAAATGCGGTAACGGTTGTAAATAATTCTCAAAATTTATTGCCTCTTTTTAAACAAGCCCAATCACAAAACATCGTTTCAATAGCCATTGGGGCTGAGCTTGGCAATAGTTTCCAAAAGTCGCTTCTCAAGTTTGGTTCTTTTCCGGTGTATTCCAACGAATCCAGATCTGATGATGCCTGGTATAATCAATTATTGAATGAGATTGATACCAATAAAGTAGTAGTAGTAAGCTTGCATCGCCTAAGTAATTACCCCTCAAGGCGTTATAATATTTCGCCCACCACGATGGCTTTTCTGGATAAATTACAGCAGAAAAACAAAGTAATATTAGTAGTTTTTGGCAACCCATACGCTTTGAAATATTTTCCTGAAATTAACAATCTGGTTTGTGCTTACGAAGAAGACCCTCAGATGCTAGAAGCTGCCGCTCAAGTATTATTTGGAGCATTACCAGCCAAAGGGAAGTTACCCGTTTCAGTGGGCGAAAAGTATAAAGCTGGCGATGGGGTGGAAATCTTGGCCACTAAAATATTAGGATTCACAATGCCAGAGGCTGTCGGAATCAATTCGGTGGCATTATCTAGGATTGATAACATTATCAATTCATCAATCGCTCAAAAAGTATTTCCAGGATGCAATCTATTGATTGCTCGTCATGGTAAAATTGCCTATACAAAAGCATTTGGAAATCTGAGTTATGAATCAGGGCAAAAAGTAACAGACTATACCTTATACGATTTGGCTTCGATTACGAAAGTAGCGGCTACCTTACAGGCCATTATGAAACTTTATGATCAACATCTACTCGATATTCACCAAAAAGCTTCTTTTTATTTGCCAGAATTAGATTCTACAAATAAAATGGATATTACTGTAAGTAATTTGCTACATCATCAGGCAGGCCTTCAAAGCTATATCCCTTTTTGGGAAAAGACAAAAAAAAATCGAGAACTGGATTCCACTTATTATAGAAAAGAAAAATCTACAGAATTTACTTTTACAGTTGCTCCCGGAATTTATGGAAGTCAAGCCCTCAAAGACTCGCTTTGGAAATGGGTAATTAATTCACCATTAATTACCAAAAGAAGCCGCAATGGCGAATTTCCCTTTCTCTATTCTGATTTAGGCTTAATTATTTTGCAAAAAATTGTAGAGAAAATTTCGGGATACCCATTAGATCAATATTGTGAGCGTACTTTTTATCAACCATTAGGTTTAGAAAGGTTAGGTTTCAATCTATCCCAAAAAATTTCAATTGACCAATTTGCGCCCACAGAAAAGGATCATTCCTTTCGAGAAATTCAACTGAAAGGAACAGTTCAAGACCAACAAGCAGCCATGCTTGGGGGAGTGGCAGGTCATGCAGGCTTATTTGGCAGCTTGTTTGATTTAGCTAAATTATTTCAAATGAATTTGAATAATGGAGAATATGGAGAATTGACCTTTTTTGATAAAAAAACAATAGAATTGTTCACCAATTCAACCACTATAAAAAGCCATCGAGCGCTAGGTTGGGACAAACAATCGGGTGATAAGGAAAGCAATTATATTTCCAGCCAAGCATCCAGCGAATCTTACGGTCATTCTGGCTACACGGGCACAATGATTTGGATTGATCCAAAATATGATCTGATTTTTGTTTTTTTGGCAAATCGAGTATTCCCCAATGCCAATAATAATAAACTCAATTCACTAAAAATTAGACGAAAAATTCACGATGTGGTTTATCAATCAATCGTTGAATAAAAATTGTGGTCTAAGATTTTTAACTCTCATCTCAAAAATTACTAACCGAATAGGTAACCTCCTATTTATCAATCGATAACAATTTTAAGGATAATTGTATTTTTCTAATAAAAATTGTCAATACGGCAACGATTGCGTAAAATATTTGCTATTAAATCTTTGAATTTTACTAAATAAAGCGGTAATTCGTAGTTCCAAACTGTCTATACAGGGCAAAAACTTTTAATTAAAACTATTATCTAAAATGAGAAAACAACTACAAAATGTTTCACGAAGCTTTTTATTATTGATACTGGTATCAATGATTGGGTTCGTGGCAAATGCACAAGAAACTCAGATTGCCGGCAAAATATCCGACGGCACTGGAGAAGGCCTCCCAGGGGCTAGTATTCTGATTAAAGGTACCAATAGAGGTACAACAACTGACGCCTCAGGAAATTTTAAATTAGGTGTTGGGTCTAATGCAACATTATTGATTTCATCTATTGGCTTTTTAAGCCAAGAAGTAGTGGTGGGAAGTAGAACAGTGATTAACTTAACACTAGCTGCTGATACCAAAGCATTAGATGAAGTAGTAGTGGTTGGTTATGGTACACAAAAGAAAAGCCAAATGACAGGCGCTATTTCATCAGTATCAGCCAAACAAATTACTGAAATGCCTATAACCAATATGGGTCAAGCATTACAAGGCCGTGTGGCGGGTGTCGATGTAGCCCAATCAGGTTCACGACCAGGCTCAACGCCAACTATTCGTATTCGAGGTCGTCGTTCTTTCCGTGCAAGTAATGATCCTCTTTATGTGGTAGACGGTATTCCATTATCAGCTGGTTATGAGGATATTAACCCAAATGATGTGGTGTCAACTGAGATACTCAAGGATGCCACTGCCACTGCCATTTATGGTGCGAGAGGGGCAAATGGGGTAATTATCATTACTACTAAGCGTGGTCCTATCAATGGCAAAAAGACAACCATCAGTTATGATACTTATTATGGACAATCAAGCGCCTTAGATAAAATTGAATTATTCGATGGTCCTGAATTTGCTGAATATATTCGTGAGTCTCGTCGTGGTATAGTTTCAGGTAGCACTTATAAAGATGCCAACGGTGTGCCTGTTCCTTCTGGCAAATCAGATGCTTTTGCCGATTCAAAACTTTTTGAGGCGGTTGAGCTTGAAAGTATTGCTGCAGGTACTACTACCGATTATCAGGATATGATTCTTCAAACAGGGACTCAACAAAACCATTCATTGGGTATTCAAGGTGGCAATGAGAAAACCCAATTCTATATTTCTGGTGGTTTTTTCCAAGATAAAGGAATTATGTACGGTTTAGATTATACACGTACTTCGCTTCGTGCCAATATTGATCATAACATCAATAAAGCAATCAAAATAGGTCTATCTTCTTATTTGATGTACTCTGTTAAAAATGGAGAGGGTTTAAATCCTTATGGTTTCACATTGCAACAAAACCCGCTGGGTAAAGCTCGTGATGCCAAAGGGAATATTATTTTCGCACCAACTAATGATGCGCTTTTAACCAACCCATTAGCCGAAATTGTACCAGGCGCACAAGTAGATAATATTAAAAAGTATAGAATGTTCAATAGCCTTTATGCCAGTGTAAAAATAATGGAAGGCCTTAATTATCGAGTAAATTTTGGTCCTGATTTTACAAATCGTAGACGAGGCCAATTTGTAGGCGCTCAAACCAATGCTCGTAAAGGAGGCGATGCTCTTGCTTCTGTTTCATCTGACTTTGGATTCAATTATACTGTAGAAAACATTTTGAACTATAATAAATCAGTTGGCAAGCATAATTTTTCAGCAACAGCTTTGCATTCAATTCAGAGAGACAATTTTGAGCAAATGAGCAACTCTGTACAAGCAGTTCCAGCAGAAACCCAAGAATTTAATAACGTAGGCAATGCCGCTATTGTATTGGGTGTGGGTTCAAACCTTGTACAGTGGACAATCAACTCTTATATGGGCCGATTGAATTATGATTATAACGATAAATATCTTTTAACAGCCACACTACGTCGTGATGGTTCTAGCCGATTTGGTGAAAACACTAAATACGGTAACTTCCCAGCGGTAGCTTTGGGTTGGAATATTAGCAACGAAGGCTTCTTAAAAGATGTATCAGCATTAGACCTTTTGAAAATCAGAGCTAGCTGGGGTGCAGTGGGTAACCAAGCTGTGGCGCCATATCAAACTCAAGGGCTTTTGGCTCGTACTACTTATGCATTTGGTGCAACAGGTGCATTTGGTTATCGACCAGGCACTATAGGTAATGCAGATTTGCAATGGGAAACCTCAACAACCTCAAATATTGGTTTAGACTTTAGTTTGTTGCGTGGCCGAGTGTCAGGTTCGTTGGAGTTTTACAAAACAAATACAACTGATTTACTTTTGAGTGACCAGCTTCCAGGTTCTACAGGCTTTAGTGCAGTAACCAAAAACGTTGGAGAAACCCAAAATAAAGGTATTGAGCTTACCCTTTCTACTGTAAACGTAGACACCAAAGGTGGCTTTAAATGGACTACAGACTTCCAATTTACCAAAAATAATGAGCAAATTATTTCATTATACAATGGGAAAATTGACGATTTAGGTAACCGTTGGTTCATCGGCAAGCCATTGACACAATATTTTGACTATAAAAAAGCAGGTATTTGGCAAACTTCTGAGGCCGATGCCGCTAAAGCATACGGTAGTCGTGTAGGTCAAATTAAAGTAGAAGATTATAACAAAGATGGTAAAATCAACGCTGACGACAGACAATTCTTAGGTTCTGAAATACCTGATTTTTCTTTGGGTATCACGAATCGATTCGAATATAAAGGATTTGATTTATCAGCAATTATTTTTGCAAGAATTGGCCAAACGATACTTTCTGGTTTTCACCAAAGCACCAATCAGCTAGCGGGTCGTTATCAGCAAATAAAAGTGGATTATTGGACTCCTAATAATCCTACTAACGAATTCCCACAACCAAATAAAGACCAGGAATTCCCAGTAAATAACACAGCTTTGATATTCTTTGATGGTTCTTTTGTGAAGCTTCGTAATATCAACTTTGGTTATACTTTCCAACCAAAAATTATCCAAAAACTAGGTTTGGAGTCATTAAGAATATTTTCGAGTATTCAGCAGCCTAAAATATGGAGTGAGTACCGTACCAAATACAATGGCGTTGATCCTGAATCAGCTACTGAAAATACGGGAACTGGACAAGCTCAATCGACAAGTGGTGGTGTAGTGCCGGCCACTAAAGTAGTAACTTTTGGTTTGAATATTAAATTTTAGGCCCCCCAACCCCCAATGGGGGAGTTTGGAAATTGACATTTAAAAAAATAAAAAAATGAAAAATATATTTAAAAATAAATCAATTAAAATCTTTACCGTCATGGGCCTGATGCTTTTTAGCCAGTCATGTAAAGATATATTAGATGAAAAAGTAATTTCAGCAATTGGTAACGATTATATCAATACTGCCAAAGGATTTGAAGATGCTACAAAGGCTGCATATTCTTCACTTAGAACCTTTTACGGTACGCAACTAGGACTTACCCTTACTGAATATGGCACAGATATTTATGCTACTGGGGCCGATGGTGGTTATAAAGGTTTTCACTTTTATGATGCCCAAATACAACCTACTGTTGACTATATGTCTATGTTATGGGATGAACTTTATCGTGGCATAAATACAACAAATGCCATAATTGAGCGTGCTGCATCTGTAGTTGGAGTAAGTGATGCAACAAAGAAATTAAGAGTTGCCGAAGCTAAATTTTTGAGAGCACATTATTTCTACATTTTACATCAGCAATATGGGCCAATAGAATTGCGCCTAAAAGAAACAACTGGTCCTACAAAAGAAACCAGTAGAAGTACAGATGCTGAAATTTACGCCCAAATAATCAAAGATTGTAATGAAGCCATTGCTGATCTTGAAAATAAAGGACATTCGGCCGACTATGGTAGAGCAACAAAAGCTTCCGCAGAAGCACTTTTAGCAAAGGTTTATTTGGCAAAGGCTTATGGGCCATCAAAAGCATCCGACGATTTCCAAAAAGCTGCTGATTTATGCTCAGGTTTGATTTCAAAGTATGGTTTCAAATTGTTAGATGATTTTGCCGCTGTCCATGACGAAAATAATCAGCAGAATGCTGAAGTAGTTTTTGCAGTTCAATACACCACAGACCAGATTTCTAATGCTACCAATGTAGGTGGTGAAGGTGGCGGAGGTAACAACCTTCACCTGTTTTTTGGTATGCAATACGATACCCAAGCAGGCATGGTTCGTGATGTGTTCTATGGCCGTCCGTTTAAGCGTTTGAGACCAACTTCTTACCTTTTGAATACCGTTTTTGCAGAAAGAACAAACGATTCTCGCTACAAAAAATCTTTTAGAGATACATGGAAGTCTAACAGCCCTGGTACCTTTAATACTGTTTTCGACATTTCAAAACCTAAGGTTACTTTTGCTTCTGGCGATACAACAATTTTTATACCTGGTTATGAAATGAGTTCTGCTGAAAGAGCTACAAAAAAATATCAGGTTTTAACCCCAAGTATGTATAGTGAAGCCTTGTTTCCGACATTGCAAAAATTCTTTGATACCAAACGGTCAGATAGAACCGAACCAAGAGGATCAAGAGATCATTTTGTATGGCGTTTGGCCGATATTTACTTAATGCATGCAGAAGCGTTGTTACAATTAGGTAAAAAGTCAGAAGCAACAGCTGCCCTTAATGCAGTACGTGAAAGAGCTGCTTGGCCAGGTAAAAAAGATGCAATGAAAATCACAGATGATCAAATGACTTTTGATTTTTTAATGGAAGAGCGTGCTCGTGAACTAGCTGGCGAACAAACTCGTTGGCTTGACCTAAAGCGTTGGGGCAAACTGGTTGAGCGTGTAAAAGCACACAACCCACAAGCTGCTGCAAACGTGAAAGATATGCATTACGTACGGCCTATTCCACAAACTCAAATAGATCGTTCAGTTAAAGGTGCTTTTGCACAAAACCCAGGGTATTAATCGCTTTTTATTTAACCTCTAAACTTTAATACTTAGCCGTCGGAAATCCGGCGGCTATTTTTTTCATTCTTTCCAGATATTTACTTAAAATCCTGCAAAGCCTTTTTTGAAACAGGATTAATTCTAATTACCCATTTTATATCTTTGTTAAAAAAAACAAAACAAATTTCAAATGCTAAAAAACTTTCAATTAATGGTAAAATTGATGGATCGCTTATTTTGGGTGATGGCCATTCTGGTAGGCATAATTATGATGCTTACAAATTCATTAAACGCACAGCGAATAAAGGTGGAGGCTAATGAAACAACTAAAACGGTTGATATATCATTTGATAATCAACCATTTACCTCCTTTTTTAATCCAGGGGAAGATATTCTCAAAAAACCCGTTTTGTATCCATTGCGCACTTCAAAAGGCACAATTATCACTCGTGGTTGGCCGATTGACCCACGTCCTGGCGAGCGTGTAGATCACCCGCATCATGTAGGTATGTGGCTGAATTATGAAGATGTAAATGGTTTTGACTATTGGAATAACTCTACGGCTATTTCTGAAGAAAAAAGAGTGGCAAAATACGGTACAATCCGCCAATTGGAATTGGTGGAAATGAAATCAGGTAGTAATAAAGGAAGCTTTAAAGTTAGAGGAGAGTGGGTTTCTGCCGACGGCCATGGTGAAACTACTTTGTTGGAAACAACCGAGTATATTTTTTCAGGAAAAGGCGACCAAAGAATTATTGATAGAATTACCACCTTAAGAGCTGATAGAGAAGTAATATTTAAAGATGTAAAAGATGGGATGTTTGCCATAAGAGTAGCCCGAGAGTTAGAAGGGCCTTCGACAAAACCCGAGATTTTCACAGATGCTAGCGGAATCGAAACCAAAGTACCGACACTTAATAATGAGGGTATTACAGGCAATTACCGAAGCAGTGAAGGCTTAGAAGGCGAAAAAGTATGGGGCACAAAAGGTCGCTGGGTGAATCTTTCAGGTAAATTTAAAGATGAAGACGTATCCTTGGCCATTATCGATCATCCTAAAAATATTGGCTATCCTACCTATTGGCACGCTCGTACCTATGGGCTTTTTGCCGCTAACCCGTTGGGCGACTTTGTGTTCAGCAATGGCAAAACATCCACGAATTTAAAACTCAACAAAGGCGAGTCCGTAACTTTTAGATATCGGACGGTCATCACTTCGAGAAAAGTAAGCGATGATGAAATAAACAAACTAGCCAAGGAGTTTTCGAAGGTGAAGTAAAAATCCCCTTAAATGATTCGTTGGACCGCCCTATTAGGGAATTTGAGATTCCATTTCTATGATAAAAAAATTAACAAAACAATAATGAAAACAACAAGCAATTTATTAATAGCCCTTTTAATTACCACCTCAACTTTTGCCCAAACTTGGACAAACCTTTTCGATGGCAAAACCCTTAAAGGCTTTAAGCAGCTCAATGGCAAAGCCAAATATGAAGTGAGAAATGGTATAATTGTTGGTACAACAGTGGCCGACACGCCCAACTCTTTCCTCGCAACGGAAAAAGATTATGGCGATTTTATTTTAGAATTAGACCTGATGGTTGACAATTCGATGAATTCTGGCGTGCAGTTCAGAAGCCTTTCAAAAGCGGATTATAAAGATTATCGAGTACATGGCTATCAAGTGGAGGTAGACCCTTCTGATAGAGCATGGTCTGGGGGCATTTACGACGAGGCTCGCCGTGACTGGTTATATATTCCGAATTTTAATCCTGAAGGCAAAAAGGCATTCAAAAAAGATCAATGGAATAAATACCGAGTGGAGGCAATTGGCAACACAATCCGCACTTGGATTAATGGGATACCTGTTGCTTATTTGGTAGATGATATGACGGCCAGCGGCTTTATTGCTTTGCAAGTGCATGCCATTGGGAAAGATCAAAAACCTGGCACTGAAATCAAATGGAAAAATATTCGTATTCAAACGGGTAATTTGAAGGCCAGTCCATTAGACAACACACCCGTAATTAATTTAATTCAAAACAACCTTTCGGCACAAGAGGCTGCTCAGGGCTGGAAAATGTTGTTCAATGGCAAAGATTTTACAGGTTTTAGAGCGGTTCATGGTACAAAAATGCCAGAAAAGCATTGGTCAGTAATTGATGGAACCATCAACGTAAGTCCATCAGATGGCTCTGAAACTGGTAACGATATTGTTACAGACCAACAATACGGTGCATTCGAACTGGTTTTTGAATTCAAACTTTCAGAAGGAGCCAATTCCGGCGTAAAATATTTTGTAAATGAAGCGTTTGATTCTGGCGGTAAGTCTGGTGTTGGTCTTGAATATCAGGTATTGGACGATGAAAAACATCCTGACGCCAAATTAGGAGCAGCGGGAAATCGCACAATGGCCAGTTTATATGATTTGATTCCTTCTTATAAATTAGATAAACGCTTCCAACGCAAAATTGGCGATTGGAACCAAGCAAGAGTAGTAGTGATGCCAAATAATATTGTTCAGCACTGGCTCAACGGCTTCAAAGTGCTTGAATATGAGCGCAAAAGCAATATTTTCAATGCATTAGTTGCTCGTAGCAAATATGAAAAATATGTTGGTTTTGGGGCAGGTGATAAAGGAAACATCTTGATTCAAGATCACGGCAATAATGTTAGTTTCAAAAATCTGAAAATTCGAGAGTTGAAATAAAAAAAGATTCAAAACCTCTCTAAAGCCCCACAATTATTCTTGTGGGGCTTTTTAATAAATTTGTATTCGAGCTATAGTTTAATTCTTGAAAAAAAATTAATAAACTGCCCAATAGGCAAGTGTTTTATTTCAAGAATTTTACATAAATTTGTACAAAAAAATACTAAAATTATACAATTTAATGAACAAGTGTATATTCCTTGATAGAGATGGTGTGCTGAACGAAGAAATTGGCAATTATGTGTTTAAGAAGGAAGATTTTCACATTGTAAACGGTGTGCCAGAAGCCTTAAAAAAACTGAAAGCAGCGGGCTATTTATTGATAGTAGTGACCAATCAATCTGGCATTGCTAAGGGCCTTTATACCAAAAAAGATGTATTGGAATGCCATGAAATGTTGCAAAAAGAGTGTAATTATTTACTCGACGATCTTTATTTTTGCCCCCATCATGAAGACTTTAATACCGCCTCACTACTGAAAAAACCAAACTCGTTGATGATTGAAAAAGCGATGGCCAAATACAATATTGACCCTCAAATGTCGTGGATGATAGGTGATCAACCCAGAGATATGGAAGCAGGAAAAAAAGCAGGTTTGAAAACAATTTTTATTTCCGAAAATCAAACGGAAATACTTTCAGAGCCTTGTTCCTCTTCTCTATTGAATGCCGTTGAATTTGTAGCCTAATCTCTCTACAGGTAATTATAATTAATTTTCTATATTTGTATTATCCCTATTCCTACAGCAGAAATTTTCAATCAAGAAATCGCCATAAACTGAAGGCAAACAAAATGCTGATGTACAAAGGTCAAAGACTCTGTGGAAATAGATTGGCGATTCTTGTGACAAATAGAATAAAATTATATGCTCATGCGACCTATTTTGTGTATAGCCATTCTTTTCTGTTGTACTCATCTACATGCTTCTCAGAAGGTTGATTCCACTCAAAACATCTGGCAGGTTCATGGTTTTATTCAATTGAACAATAACGGAATATCACCCGTACCTGCCTTTTCTTTGGGAAAACCTTCCTTAATGACCACTTTGGCAATTACCAAAAATAGATTTATCTATGGGCCAGAAGTAAATTACGGTTTTGATGGTTTGCCATGGACAGTTAACTCGTGGTTTCGATATCGCTCAAAAGAAAAAAATAATAACACTTATGGGGCTGGTACTGGGCTTTCCTTTTTTTTTACAAGAGATGAAAAAATGGCAAATAGTAAGGGCTCTTACAACCAATATTTACCATTCGAATTGTTTTTCAGTCATAATTTTTCGGATAAGAACTCATTAAGCCTTACTTATTGGCATAGCAATGGCCTCGATTCTGGGTCAGTGAAAAGTGGCCATTTTGTTATTTTATCGGCTGGGTTCTCGAAAATTAAAGTTTCTCGTTCGATAAAAATGGACCTTAGACCCAACTTATTTTACATTGCCAACGAAATCCCATTTAAGGGATTTTTTGGATCAATCATGTTGAATATTTATCCAAATAAATCGCCACTATCGCTTTTCTCTCAGGTTGTTCAACCCTTTTGGTTAGAAGGCACTTCTGACTTTAACTATAATTTTGGGTTAAACTTTAATTTTTAATAATTTCAAAAACCTACAATCAATGCTTATCAATTAAGCTTTATAGAATCTTTTAAGACCACTGCTCAAAGTAGACCGCTTACTAATTCTAGACCAATGGACAAAAACAAATGCTTTTATCCTTCGTTCAAAAAGAAAATCCATCAAAACAAAAAATATGAGATTTTCTAAAATTAAAGCAAAAATACCTAATTGGTTTAACGGAAAAATAAAGTTATTGATCTCGTTTATTACTTTGGGGTTTGTTCTGAGTAGTTGCAATAAAGAAGCAATTGACAAAGTCGTATTTTTTCCAAGAGGGGAACAACCTTTTATAAAAAATTCTGATGTTTTATGGGCATCCCCCAAAGGCTTCGGTCTCACCATGGATATTTATGTACCCAATTCTGGTAGAGAAAATTATCCAGTAATTGTGATGTTTCATGGAGGTGGCTGGCTCATCAATAATAAAAGCATTATGAATGATGCCTCCGAATACTTGGCCTCAAAAGGAGAATATATTGTTTGCAATGTGAATTACCGCTTGTTGGGTGACCTCAATAATTCCGTAAAAATGAACGAGATTGTGGAAGATGCATTTGGGGCAGTACTTTGGGTAAAAGATAATATTGCAAAATACAAAGGCGACCCAACAAAAATAGCGGTTACTGGGGATAGCTCTGGAGGGCATATGGCCATGATGGTACTTACTCAGGGGCATAATTTAGAAGCTGATGGTTTTGCTGGAAATTCATTGGGTTTTAATCCAACTTACTTACCAAAGGGTAAAACTGCCGAACAAGTGGCCATTGAAAAAGGCCTTGAAGTGCAAGCGGCAATGCTTGGTTATGGTGTTTTTGATGTTTATGGAAGTGCCTTAATAGATTTAGAAAGCGGGAAAAATAGCTTTTGGACAATTGCAGCGACCTATCCAAGAGGCATATTTGGCGTTGGTATTAATGTAAAAGATCACCCCAATCATTACAAACAAGTGTCGCCAATATATACCATCCCTCAATCAACTGAACGAAAGTTACCACCAATGTTTTTTTCAGTTGGTTCTGACGACTTTATAACTAAACCAGAATCAATAGAGACATTTATAATAAAACTACATGAATCGGGTCAAAGAAATACCAATTACTTTATTCATACAGGACGAACACATGCCTTTTTGGATTCGGGTTCAAACTTAACTTTAAAAACAGATTTCAAAGTTGACGCACCACCCGTATTGGACAAAATGATTACTTTTTTAAATAATAAATTCTATTAAAACCTATTTTATAAAGCAAGAGCTTTTTTAAATCCGTTTAGATAACGAGAATATAGCCCCCTATAAATTAATTATAATTTTTAAGCTATATTTGAACGCAAAATCTAAACAGTTTATCAAAATGAAAAAAACAGTTTTCGTCCTTTTAATCTCTCTAATATCCTCATTTACAGGCCTTTCACAGCTTTCAAAAGTATATGAAAAACTTTCTTTGCCAAGTAAAATATTAAACATGGACCGTAAATATGCTATTTATTTACCAGCCAATTATGAGACTTCTCAAAGAAGCTATCCGATACTTTATCTATTGCATGGGGGTGGCGATGACCAAACCGGTTGGGTGCAATTTGGGGAGGTGCAACATATAACTGACAAAGCAGTGGCAGATGGCATAGCAACCGAAATGATAATTGTGATGCCAGATGCAGATACTGGTACTCGAGGCTATTTCAATAGTGTGCGAGGCAACTGGAATTATGAAGATTTCTTTTTCAAAGAATTTATGCCATATATTGAGAAAACTTACCGCATTAAAGCCGAAAAAAGGTATCGAGCAGTGGCTGGCCTGTCAATGGGTGGTGGCGGCACATTTATGTATGCTTTACACCATCCCGAATTATTTTCCTCGGCTTGTCCATTGAGTGCTTCGGTTGGGCCAGTTGATTTGAAAGATGCAGAAACCCGTCTGAAACGAACGCTTCCTGATGCCACCGAAGCAGAGGTAAAGAAAATGTACGAAACTCAAAATGCTCTATTTTTGGTAAATAATATGCCTGATACTGATAAAAAAGCAGTGAAGTGGTACATCGATTGTGGGGATGATGATTTTCTTTTCGAAATGAATTCTCTTATGCATATTGCCATGCGTAAAAAAGAGATCCCGCATGAGTTCAGAATCAGAAATGGAGGCCATTCTTGGAGCTATTGGAGGTCGGCACTACCGACTGTGTTAGGCTTTGTCTCAGATACTTTTCATCAGAATTAGCGTAAATCTTGTTTGTTCAATTAAAAGGGTCGGTGTTAGCATCGACCCTTCTTTTTTTGATTTTTCAATTAACTTTCAGAGACAATAAATAACAATCAGTAATTGAGGGAAATATAGTCAAAAACGGTCTGCTGGTCGAAAAAATTATGAATCCAATCTACAAAAGGATAGAAAATAGACCTCACTTTTGTACTTTAGTGATAAAATATTGTTATAATCCCATCCCATTATGTTTATTAAATTTTCGAAAATTGGAACTTCAGTGGCTTTTGGAGCCTTGATTTTAAGTTCTTTTATTGTATCAAACCAAAATCGAGAAATCTTTGCAATAAGAAATTCTCAAATTACCCAAATCGATAGCCTCCCCAAAGTAAAATTACCAGAAGGAATTGACCCTGAAAGTGCCGATTGGAAAGGAATTGATTTAGAGCCAAAACAACCTGTTCAGCCACTTTCAGTAGAGGAAGAGCAAAAGCAATTTTTACTTCAGCCAGGTTATAAAATTGAACCAATTTTAACAGAGCCAGCAATTCAACAACCAGCTGCGATATCATTTGATGGGAACGGCCGCATGTACGTTCTAGAATTACGGTCCTATATGCTTGATGCTGATTCCAAAAATGAATTGGAGCCTACCAGCCGCATTTCTCGCTGGGAGGATAAAAATAATGATGGGGTTTATGAAAAAGGGACCACCTTCGTTGACAATCTGATTTTCCCAAGATTCGTATTGCCTTATGGTAAAGATTGCATTCTCACAATGGAGTCCGATGCCGACATTGTGTATAAATATACTGATACCAATGGGGATGGAAAGGCAGATAAAAAAGAGTTTTTCACCAATAAATATGGTCGGTCGGGCAATGTAGAGCATCAACAGGCTTTTATGTATTATGGAATGGACAATTGGTTATATAGTACTGTCAATGCCTTCCGTGTGCGAGAAACACCCAATGGCGTGATACGTGAAAAAACAGGTTTTAACCGTGCCCAGTGGGGTGTTACGCACGATAGTGATGGTAAAATGTGGTTCCAGGGAGGTGCTTCTGGTCTTCCATCCTATTTCCAGTTTCCAATCCACTATGGCAATTTTGAGGTGCCTGATCAATACGCCAAAGGTTTTGATGTACCTTGGGGTGCAGCGATAAAACTGGGAGATATGCAAGGGGGAATGGATGAAATTAGACAGCCAGATGGCTCCCTTAATCGAGTAACTGGTTCCGCAGGGAATGATGTTTTTAGAGGGGACAGATTGGCTGATAATTTGGTCGGGCAGTATTTCTATGGCGAGCCCGTGGCGAGAATTGTTCGTCAAATCAACCCTGTTGTTACTGAAGGTTTAACGACCTTGCACAATGTTTATCAAGACCAAAAATCAGAGTTTATACGCTCAACAGACCCGCTATTTAGACCAGTTGATATGACTACTGCCCCTGATGGCACCATGTATATTACTGATATGTACCATGGCATTATCCAAGAAGGGCAATGGACACAAAAAGGCACTTATTTACGCACAAAAATTGAGCAATACCAATTGGATAAAGTGGTTGGTTTAGGTAGAATATGGCGAGTTAGCTATGAAGGTAAAGAACGCAACAAAGTGAAGCCTAATATGTTGAATGAAAAAACAGCAGATTTGGTAAAACATTTGACTAATCCAAATGGCTGGTGGCGAGATGCCGCTCAGCAACAAATAGTGTTGAGAAAAGACCAAACAGTAGTGCCAATTTTAACCTCAATGGCTACCACAAATAAGAATGTTTTGGCAAGATTTCACGCCATTTGGGCATTGGAAGGGCTTGGTGCATTGAAAAGTAATTTAGCGAAAAAATTGTTGAATGATCCTAACCCTCGCATACAGGTTCAAGCTTTGCGAGCGACTGAGACCTTATATAAAGGGGGCGACAAATCGTTAGAAGCAAGCTACAATGCGCTGTTAAATAGCACCAATACTGATGTAGCCTTACAAGCAATGCTTACGGTTAAGTTTTTGAAGTTGCCAGATTTTGAGAATAACATTAAAACCATGATGGCCAAAAACATGGCAAAAGGAATAAAAGTGATTGGTGATCAGATCATTAACCCACCCAAGCCAAGAAATGAATTTTTTGGTGGGCGAGCTGAGCTGGCCTCCGCTCAGAAAGAATCAATTGAGCGAGGAGCCATAATTTACAATGAACTATGCTCGCAGTGCCATGGCAACAATGGAATGGGCTCCCCTGCTGGCAATGGTAAACTAATGGCACCAGCCTTGGCAGGTTCATTGAGGATACAGTCGCATCCCGAATATGCCATCAGGGTAATATTACATGGTATGGATGGTGCGATTGAAGGGAAGACTTACGCTGGGAATATGATGGCTCCGATGAAAGATCAGAATGATCAATGGGTAGCGGATGTAGTTTCTTATATCAGAAACGGCCTTTCTAATGATGCTTCATTGATTTCACCAACACAGGTAGCCAGTATTCGTGCCAAAACAGCCAACCAAACCAATATGTATTTGTATGATAAACTGGTAAAAATTGTTCCTAAAGAAATCGCTTTAACCAAAGATTTTAAAGTTACCGCAAGCCACACTTTTTCAACAAGAATTGGTGGTAATGTGGCACCTCAATCAGCCTTTACTTATGAGGGTTGGTCTACTGGAAGCAAGCAAGAAAAAGGAATGTGGTATCAGGTGGAGTTTCCTGATATAATTACCGTTTCAGAGTTGAATTTTACTTCTACCAGCTCCATAAGAAGAGGCTGGCGACCAGATCCCAAAAATCCAGGACCCCCTCCAACCATATCAACTTATCCCAAATTATTCACCATCGAAACATCAATGGATGGCAATAATTGGAAGGAAACCCTCACTAATCAAAATGGGAAAGATGGAGAGAATATAATTTCATTTGAAGGGGCAAAAGCCAAACATTTAAGGATAAAACTCGTAGAGCCACTCGTAAGTACCATTGATGAGTTGCCTTGGACCATGCGCCAGTTGAAAATTTTTGGACAAAATTAGAGCTCGTAAAAACTATTTATCATGAAAAAGTGCATTTTACTTACAAGTATCATTGTAGCATTCTTTTTTTGTTCAAAGGCGCAACAAACCATCCGACTGTATGAGGGCAAGGCGCCTGGCTCTGAGAGCTGGAACTGGACTGAGAAGCAGAACAATAAAAACAGTTTCAATACAGAGGTGGTTTACAATGTTTCGGATCCTACCATTACCGCATTTTTGCCACCCCCAAGCTTGGCTACTGGTACCGCAATTGTGATTGCTCCTGGAGGTGCTTTTCATACACTTTCCATTAATTCTGAAGGCAATGATGTAGCTAAGTGGTTGAACGCCAGAGGAGTGGCAGCTTTTGTATTGAGATACAGAGTAGTTAAAAGCGAAACTGATGACCCAGTAAAAGAGCTAATGAGCAAAATGGGAGATTTCAAAAAACTAGATGCAGAGAATGCAACCGTTGTACCTTTAGCGATTGCTGATGGCAAAAAGGCCATTGAATATGTGCGAACGCATGCCAAAGAATACAATATTAACCCCAAGCAAATAGGCATTATGGGTTTTTCGGCTGGGGGTACTGTTACAATGGGTGTGGGGTATAGCTATTCGCCAGAGAATCGGCCAGATTTTATCGCCCCAATCTACGCCTATTTAGGGGCTTTGGAAAATAAAATTGTTCGTGCTGACGCTCCCCCTGCCTTTGTTGTGGTGGCATCGGATGACCAACTCGGACTTGCTCCCCATAGTATTCAAATTTATACAGATTGGTTAGCTGCAAAAAAATCGGTTGAGTTGCACGCCTACCTAAAAGGCGGCCACGGCTTTGGTATGCGAAAACAAAATATACCCACAGACTCTTGGATTGATCGCTTTGGGGATTGGATGAAACAGCAAGGTTATTTGGATGTACCCGCACCTTCCACCCCACCAAGCCCATTTCAACGCACACCCACTCCAAATGACACTTTGCAATCGGTCAAAGTATTGGCTGATGGGCGAGTGAAGTTTAGTATATATGCCCCTAAAGCATCAGAAGTAACCATTTCGGGTGATTTTGCTAAAGTTTTTGGCCCACAAAAGCTGGTGAAGGATGATATTGGCGTGTGGTCAACTTTAAGTGATGGCGCTTTAAAACCAGATATTTATACTTACGATTTTACAGTGGATGGCGTAAAAACCTTTGATCCTAAAAATGCAATGTATAAAGAAAGCTTGTCAGGTTTTTCAAATATAATGGAAGTAAAAGGCCCAGAAAATGACTTCCAAACCTTGAAAGATGTGCCTCATGGAAAGGTCGAAATCGTGAATTATAAATCAACTGCTTTGGGTGGAATTATGCGAAGAATGCACGTGTATTTACCACCAAATTATGATGCAATTGTAAAAAAGGAAAAGCTTCCAGTTTTGTATTTATTACATGGAGGTGGTGATAACGATGCCGCCTGGACCACGGCTGGTCGTGCTAATTTGATACTAGATAATTTGTATGCCGAAGGAAAATTAAAACCAATGATTGTGGTGATGCCCTCAGGACATACACCTATGAAAGGTTTGGCGATGGGCGCTGGGCCAGCTCAAGATCCTTTTTGCAACGATTTATTGACTGATATTATGCCGTTTATTGCAAAAAACTACCCAGTTTCTACTAAAAGAGAAAACAGTGCCATTGCCGGGCTTTCGATGGGTGGCGTTCAAACGCTGAATATTGCTTTATGGAATCCAGAAAAATTTGGCTATGTTTATCCAATGAGTACAGGCTATTTTCCTCCAGTGATAAAAGAAATGGAAGAGAAATATGCCCCTATTTTGAAAAATCCTGCCCTCAACCAATTCAAATTATTTACGATTGGTATGGGAAAAGATGACCCATTGGCGTATAAAAATAATAAGGCAATGATGGAAATGTTTGATAAACAGGGCATTAAGTACAAATACGAAGAAACAGACGGAGGCCATACTTTTTTAGTTTGGCGAAAAAACTTGGCATTTATCACTCCTCAATTGTTTCGGTAAATAAGTTTAATACATTTTAAATAAGTCTGAATAATTTGCTATTGATCGACTTCAGCTATGCCTGTCGGTCCCTAAAGGATGGCTGGTGAGTCTGTAAACCCAAGTCGAAGAGAACTCATGATTCAATCCCAATAAATAATCTTAATACAAATGAAAAAAAGCATACTATTCTCGCTATTATTTCTTTTAACAACGGCTGTTTTTGCCCAAAAGAGAGGGAATAAAAATGCCAATTCTCATAAATGGAAATTGGGAATTGCCCTCTATACTTTCAGTAACTTTTCATTTCCTGAACAATTAGCCTATGCAGATTCTGCTGGTTTGAAATATGTGGAAGGCTTTACTTTTGGAAAATCTGGTGCAGAGTTGAAAGACTCCTCAATTATGAGTTTGTCGGCATCTGGCGTTAACAAATTAAATGATTTGGTGAAAAAGAAAGGCCTAAAAATGGAATCCATTTATGTAATTGGTGGCAAAACCGTGATGGCTTGGAAGAAGGATTTTGAATTAGCCAAACGATTTGGCGTAAAATATGTGGTGGCCGAACCCGCCCAAAATATGTGGAATAGTGTGGATAGCCTTGCAGGGGTTTATGGTATAAAAGTGGCCTTGCACAACCACTGGAAGGGTACAAGCATTTATTGGCATCCTGATTCTGTACTAGTTGCGTTAAAAAATCATCGCAATTTTGGTGCTTGTGCAGACCTCGGGCATTATCCAAAATCAGGCATCAATCCACTGGATGCCATTAAAAAATTAGAAGGACATATCATTGAGATACACCTAAAAGACATTGCCGAATACAACAATACAAAGCTTCAAGACGTACCAGTTGGGAAAGGAATTGTTGATTTTCCCGCTATTTTTGCGGAATTGAAAAGGCAAAAATTCTTAGGAAATATTATGATTGAAAGAGATACAAAGGAGAAGCCCAGCAATCTCAATTCGGTAATTCAGATGGTAAAATATTATAATAAAACCCTTGAAACGCCCAATGAAAAATAATGAAAAGGCCCAAATTCGTCATCTTCTAATCTTCAATCTTAAAAGCGAAATTATTGATTCAGATAAAAGAAGTTTTTTTGAAGGTATGGAAAACTTGAAATCAATCTCAGGCATCACCAACTTTCAAATTTCAGAACAAATAAACCCCAAAACGAAATATAAACATGTGCTAACAATGGATTTTGATTCTGAAGAAAGCCTTCAAGCCTATCTGAATCACCCCCAAAATCGAGATTTTGTTCATAATTTTTGGCTAAAAATGATAGAGGATTATTTAGTAATAGATTCAGAAGTAAAAATATAAAACTATGATACGACATTCCGTAATTTTAAAGCTAAAAGAGCAAATAACCCCTGAAGAAAAACAGGCTTTTTTTGATGCAGTTGATTCTCTCAAAACAATTCCTGATGTGCAAAAATTTGAGGTTTTAAGGCAAACCAGCCCTAAAAACAAATTTGAATATGGTATATCGATGGAATTTGACAATCAGGAACAATACGACATTTACAATAATCATATTGAGCATCAAGCATTTATACAAAATTTCTGGATAAAATCAGTCGAAGATTTTCTGGAAATTGATTATGAGCTAATGTAACCATTTTAAAAAATAATGCATAAAAAGTCATATTGTTTTCACTCAAACTGGGAAAATAGTATGACTTTTTAAGTATAAAATCAATGCGAAATAAACAGTATATCACAATCAGGTTTTTGCATTGAATTATCTTTGAAAATTGATAAAAAATCTCCAAATAATATGATGAAATCAAAATTGTTTATAATGGCATTTTGCCTATTTATTTTTTCGCAAAATTTTGCACAGACCCTTTTAAATTCCAGCTTCCAAACCCCACCTAACTCCGCAAAACCACGAGTTTGGTGGCATTGGATGAACGGCAATATTTCAAAAGATGGGATTCAGAAAGATCTCGAATGGATGAGCAGAGTGGGTATTGGAGGCTTTCAAAACTTTGATGCGGCCTTATTTACCCCCGTAGTTGTGCCGAAAAAGATCGTTTTCATGACACCAGAATGGAAAGATGCATTCAAATTCACTGTGGAATTAGCTGATAAAAAAGGGCTTGAAATGGCAATCGCTGGCTCCCCGGGCTGGAGTGTGACAGGTGGCCCATGGGTAGAACCAAAAGATGCCATGAAAAAATACGTATTCACTGAAACTCGTGTGGAAGGCGGTAAAACTTTTTCAGGGAAATTAGCCCAGCCGGGTGATGTGATTGGCAAATTTCAAAATGCTCCAATAATAGCCGAATCATTTTTAGGAGGTTTTATTGGCCCACAACCCACATTTTATCAAGATGCAATGGTGATTGCTTATCGCTTACCTGCCAATGAAATAGATTTTAAAACGCTCAACCCAAAAGTGAGTGCCAGCGGTGGGAATTTTAACTTGCAAGAATTAACTGATGGGATTTTATCAAAACAGACTTTTTTGCCCCCAACCGAAGTTGGGCAAGATATGTGGGTGCAATACGAATTTGATTCACCAAAAACCTTCAAAGCATTTGCCATTTCTGGATCCATGTATACCGCCATGTCGGAGTTTAGCGGTGTTCCGCTTAATAGAGCCTTGAAAGTGAGCGACGACGGAATTAATTTCAGAGAAATTGCCAGACCGTCGGGAAGCATAATTCCCTTTAACACCATCGCCTTTCCAGCGACTTCAGCAAAATATTGGCGAATCTGTTTCACAACCCTTGCACCTCAACCCAATATGTTTTCGGCAATGGGTGGTGGTACGCAAGGGCCTCCCAAACCCGATGGTGTAAATATTGCCGAATTTCTTCTTTATAACACCGATAGAATAGATCAAGCAGAAGATAAAGCTGGTTTTATTCCTTGGAAAGAGGACAATAAAACTTTCATAACAGAAGGTTCAGACGCTATTTCTAATAATGACGTGGTAGACATTACCTCGAAAATAAGTGCCGATGGTACTTTGAATTGGACTGCCCCAGCAGGGAATTGGTCAGTAATGAGATTCGGATATTCATTAACTGGTCGCCAAAACCATCCTG
>JAZKGO010000079.1:3870-9526 GCA_040385875.1 Bacteroidota bacterium | reverse complement strand
GGTTGAGAATCACTTCTCACACCAACTGGATTACCAACTGAGCAATTATCGGAAGTAGAAGCTGATATTTCTACTGTTGCTCCACAAACACCAGGATCAGTATTTGCAATTTGATTGCCATTGGTGCTTATTATTGGTGCTTCATTATCAATAACTGTTATCGTTTGTGTTACAGGTATAGCGTTATTGCCGTTGGCATCGGTTATATTCCAAATAATTGTAGTAGAACCTATCGGGTAAATTGCATTCAAAGGCTGAGCATCACTTCTTAATCCTGTAGGATTACCTATTGGGCAATTATCTGAAGCACTGGCATTTAAAATAACCATTGCTCCGCATTTACCTCCATCTGTTTCGATAATTTGATTTCCATCCGTATTAATTACAGGAGCCTGATTATCTGATACAATTACAGTTTGTATAACGGCAACCGCTGCATTTCCATTCACATCTGAAACATTCCATGTGACAGTGGTTGCACCTACAGGAAAAATTGAATTTAAAGGTTGGTTGTCGCTCCTTACTCCATTAGGGTTGCCAACAGTACAATTATCAGTTGCAGATGCAATTAATATTACTGAAGCGCCACATACTCCTGCATCTGTATTTACCAATTGATCACCATTTGTATTAATTACTGGAATCTGATTATCTGTTACAGTTACTGTAAAGCTACATGTTGCGGTATTTCCAGAAGGGTCTGTAGCTACAAAAGTATTGATAGTGATACCAATCGGAAATATTGACCCAGATGGTAATCCAGCCGTTTGTGTTATTATTGCAGAACAATTATCTGTTGCAGTTATTCCAGCCCCACTACTTGAACCATTTCTAAATAGACCTTTTGCAAAATGATCAGTAAATCCTAAAATTGTAGCGTTTCCATCGGGCAGTACTTCAAAGAAGCTAGTGCTTAATGTTGAGACATAAAATCCGCCAGCATTATTGAAGGTGGCTGCCATAATGTTTTCGAATTCCAATGTAGGACAAGGAATAGGTGTAATAGTATTTGTATTCAAATCAATACTTTCCATGATTCCGTTGGTCCAATGATACATTTTATCATCGTCAGGGTTATATGCCAATGCATGACCACCGCTGAAAGATACAGGCATAATATTTGTCACAGCCCCAGTTGTTTTATCTATTCTAAGAAGTTGATTGGCATTAGAACCGTTTCCGTTACCATTAATACCGTACAATTCACCTGTTGAAGTAAATGCTATTGAAGCTATATTTCTGCCTGTGTTTCCGATTATCGTTGCATTTCCAGTTTGCAAATCAAGAGTAGCTAGAGGTCTGGTTGGTGAGTAATCATTAAATATTACATAGGTAATGCCAGTGGTAGGATCTTGTGTCATTCCAGTAGTATTATCATAATCTCCAGAACTAGGTGTGATTGGTACTGAAGTGATTGTTACAGAGGGATCAGAAATATCAAATTCCCTTAAAGTAAGATCATAAGTGCCAGATGAAAATATATGACCTGAATTAGAACCACCTTCATAATTGACAACTGCACCACAGGCGTTTGGATCATTATTAACAACTATATTTGGTGTACAGGTAATTACTGGAACTTCATTATCATTGACAGTTATTGAAAATGTACAGGTTTTATTAGGCTCATCAACTGATGTATAAGTAACAATTGTCACACCTTTTTCGAAAGTCAACCCACTCACACTTCCAGAGCCAATGCCTGTTGTAGCACCAGTTAAAGTATAATTTACAGCTGAGTTTAGCGGGCTGATTATCGGATCAACTCCAGTTACAACTGCAGAACAATTATTCAAGTCAGTATTTACAGCGGTGTTCGGAACACAGTTTAAAACAACACAACTTGCCGGGCCAGCAATATTTACTGTTGTTAAGGTTAAGCAACCTGTAGCGATATCATTTACTCTTAACAAATAACTTCCTGAAGGAACGTTTGATATGCTTGCCGTAGCAGCAGTAAAGCTATTGGGGCCTGTCCAAGTATAAGTTAAGCTGGCTAATGAGGAGTAGTTGGAAACTGTAGTTGTCGCAGCACCATCGTTTAGGGCACAAGTGGCGGGCATTGTATTGACTGAAGTGCTGAGTGCACAAGGTACAGTAATATTGATAGAGGTTATTCTCTGGACTCCTAGATTATCCACTGCAACATAGCTTAACACATAATTACCCACTTGTGAGGCTGTGGGTGTCCAATTAAAAGTTGATGTTACGGTTCCATTCACTGCACCCGTAACGGGCAATAAGGGTGTATGGGTGGCACCAATAGGAGTTGCAAATGGATTTAAAGTAACCGATTGGCCCCCATCAGGATCATTAGCAGCTACCGTAAAACTAAGCAAGTTACCAGGTGACACAATTAAATTATTATTAGGCGGTAATGGGGTGGGGAGAACAAAAACAGGCGGTTGAGAAACACCTACCATTTCAATAGTCATATCTACAGGTGTTTTTGTCAGCCCATCCTCAATCATTACTTGAAGTCCAAATCTTTGCGGTGGGATTGTTACCAATTTGCCAACTGTATTAAAGGTAACTAATCCGCTAGACGAAATTGTTAAACCCGCAGGTGCAACTGTAACTAATCCAGATTCAGCGGTAGTAGATAATCTGTAAGTCAAATTGTTGCCATCTGGATCATTCGCAGGAATTTGAAAAGTAGCGGCTGGTTGACCAATTGATAAATATACGACATCAGGCAAAGCAGAAACAGGTGGGTTATTAAAAGGAGGCCCTACATTTACAATTGTAGTGAAATTAGTCGGTTGGTCATTATTTCCATTTAGTAAGGTGCTTATCCTGCAACATAAGTTCCAAACTGTTGTGAAATTGCCAGTTGTGGGATAAGTATAGGTAGCTTCCCAAATGGTGTTTATTGTGTTACTAGTTAAATTGACTGATACAACAGTTGGGTTCATTGGAATTATCCCTCCTGGAGCTCCTGAACCAGTATTAAAACTACTACCTGTATTAATAACTGAGCCAACTATAGGATTCGTCCCAACGGGTGCTGGCCATGGAAAATCCCTTCTCCAAGTGGATGTAATGGTAAACTTAATACTATTTCCCCCGGCTTGTTGCCATTTTAGCTGGCCTCCATAGAAATGGGTGGCCTCAGAGGAAAAGGACGTAAGTAAAAAAAATAATAAGCATACAGATATAGCTATGCTTCTGATTAATAGTAGGGGTTTTTCCATTTAAGTGATTTTGTTTAAGTGATGGGGCTAAAGAGTAATATTCATGCACAAATCCATTGAAAGCACGATAAACAATTACTCTGACTAATTATTATTAGCAGAATTGTTATAATTTTTAGTACTTATTTATAGTGTTGTATAAATTTGTAATTTGTGTAGAGGTATTTATCTTTTTTGTAATATTAAATATATTATTAGTTAAGTACAAATTATTCTCAAAAAATCTTATTGGATGATAAAAATTGAGGAAATATTTGATTGTATATTAGTTTAATTGTGAAGCAAAATTTATTGTCATATGAAATATTTATTTTTTTTTAATTTATTTTCAAATATTTTTTTAATTTATTTTAATATATATTCCATCATTTTTTTTCAGCTTTAATCAGTTCAAACTTGTTAAAAGAATTTGATAGTTTGTAATTTCTGATTTAATGGTTGAATGGGCTAAAAAGTTTATGGAGTTAGTCTATTTAGGAGAATTTGATGAAGTCAAAGCCAGCTCTGAACAGCCTGATAAAGAGGGGGTTTACCTTTGTTTTGACCAATTAACTTGGTATAAATTAGGTCAATCTATTACTAACCCCCATGGAAATAAAGGCTATTTGTCAAAATTAGGTATTGAATTGGAGGGGTTGGTTTAGTGCGAATTGCAAATTGTTTTTCAAAGGGCTCAAAAGCTCAAATGTTCATTCTTAAAATTATTAACTCCTTCCACTTTCTCGATACAATTCGTCTATTAAGTTCTTGATTCTTGGGTTTTGAGCATTGCTTTTTGGGACTGAATATCCAATATGAGCAACAAATCTTAATAACTCAACTATTTGATTTTCAGGTATTTCTGTGCTGGATATTTGCTGTTCATCGGAGCTTAACAAATAACAGCCTTTGTTGCGAGTATTGTCATAAACCCTTCTGAAAAGCATTCTACCATCCTGACATATCAAAATATGATGTTGGCCTTCTGCAATGGCTGTATTCTTGTTTACAATTTCACCAATTAAGATAGCACCTTCTACAGGAAACTCTTCATTGGCGGCAAAAGCTCTCGTATTTTGTGTTGAAATGTTGGGGATTAAAATTTGTGGTAATGAACTCAAATAGGGGTTTAGGCTACGTTTTGAAACATAATTCATCACCTCGTTTCTGTTTACAAATGGGATTCCCTCAGTTTGTTTTTGTGATAAAGCAGGTGTATAATTAACGGTAGATTGGTTGTTATTTGTGATTGAGTTTTCTTGCCTCGGTGGATTGTCAACTATCAAAGGTAATTGTTGCTCTTGATTTACATTTTTCACAGGTCCTACTGGTACATCGGTAAAGTATTTATCAATGACCGTAGCGATAGGCGGTACATTAGTATTTTCATTCGAGTTAAGAGGTGCTTGTTTAGTTAAATTAGTATTACTTTGGTAATTTAGACCAGGAGTTTCTCTTATTTTTCTAATATCCGTTTTAATCAAAGCATCAACTGTTGTGCCAAACATTTTAGCCATATTTTGCAAATTATCCAAGTTTGGATTCGCTCTTGCTTCTTCATAAGCGCCTAATAAAGAACGTTTTATACCAATTCTTCTTGAAAATTGTTCTTGAGTGAGTCCGTTAAGCCGACGAAGGTATTTGATATTATTGCTAACAATGGTCATGGCATATTTTTGTTTTTGCAAGATTTATTGAACAACTACTCATAAATTTAGTAATATACTTAGGATTATTAATTAACTAAGGTGAATATTTTTTTGTAAATGTTTTAATTCTAAATATTTTTTGTAAATTCAAATCCCCATTTTAGTTTATAAATTGTAAATAATAAATGGTTAGGTTCAATAGTGTCTAAATTTTGTTAAATGATTGATTTGCTTGAAGAAAAATCAATTTCGATTGATCGAATTCACAAAGTATTTGATGAGCAGCAAAAAAATATGCTGGCTGTCCGTAATACTGATGTAAATCAACGAATTACAAAACTGAAAGCCATATTAAAGTATATTGACCAAAATACTGAAAAGATTCAAAAAGCCCTTTACTCTGATTTTAAAAAACATCCCACAGAGGTGTTGATTTCGGAAATCATGATTGTAAAAGGCGAAATTAATCATCTGATCAAACATTTGGCCGAATGGGCTGAACCTCAGCAAGTAAGCACACCAATGAATATGATTGGTAGCTCGGCATGGGTTCAATTTGAGTCTAAAGGTAATTGTTTGATTATTGCCCCATGGAATTACCCTTTTAATTTGGCCATTAAGCCAACGGTTCAAGCAATTGCGGCTGGTAATACTGTTATATTAAAACCTTCGGAACTTACCCCTCATACGGCTCGTCTTATCAATGAAATGATTACTGAATTGTTTCCTGAAAATGAAATTGCTGTTTTTGAGGGTGGAGCTGATTTATCCACAGAGCTATTAGCTTTGCCATTTAACCATATCTTTTTTACAGGAAGTCCCAATGTTGGTAAA
>JAZKGO010000079.1:1715-3770 GCA_040385875.1 Bacteroidota bacterium | reverse complement strand
TATTGTAGAATTGTGAATGACCGGCATTTTCAAAGAATAAAATATCTATTTGATGATGCAGTAGAAAAGGGTGCGGTGGTTGTTTATGGAGGTATTTTCGATGAAAAAGATCGATATGTTTCGCCTACTATTTTAGACAATGTGAATGATTTAATGAAACTGATGCAAGAGGAAATATTTGGCCCAGTTTTACCAATTATGTCTTACAATGATATTGAAGAAGTGCTTACCTATATCAATAGCAAACAAAGACCATTGGCTCTGTACATTAATTCAAAAAGGAATGATCAAGTGAATCATATATTGAGCAATACTTCTGCTGGCGGTACCGTAATTAATGACTCGCTTATGCATTACGGTCATACCGAACTACCTTTTGGTGGCGTTAATAATTCGGGAATTGGCAAGTCAGGTGGCAAATGGGGTTTCTTGGAATTTTCAAACCAGAGAGCAGTTTTAAAACAAAAGTTCGGGAATAATAGTTTTATTTATCCTCCCTATACTTCTAAAGTTGATAGGTTAGTACGTTTTCTATTAAAATATGTCACTTAAAAAATAATTTTGGGCCAATTTGTTTTTTTGATATTGTTAAATTTATAAGGCCTTTAATTTGTTATTTGTAAAAAATAGAATAAATTTAACAATATTACTACTACGGGTATTAATTTTGGGCAGGCGTAAAAACCTGCCCTTTTATTTTGTCATTTTTATGAAATATATAAGTCCTCTCAGATTATTTATTTTCCTAATAGGTTTAGTTTTTTTTAATTGTTCAAGTGTATTTGCACAAGAGCTATCCACCAATCCATTTTCAGTAAAATGGAATAAAATGAAGTCGAGTCATTTTAAGATTATTTTTCCAAAAGGGCTTGATTCGATCGCTAATCGAACTATTAATGTGTTGGAAACCAATTATTTACCTATATCCAATTCATTAGGTAAGCAACCCAGACCTATTTCTGTGATATTGCAAAATCAGAATACTGAGTCAAATGGTTTTGTTTCCTATACCCCTCGCCGTTCCGAATTTTTCATCACTCCACCTCAAGATTATAACCTATTAGGCACCTACAATTGGTTAGATCAATTGGCCAAACATGAGTTTAGGCACGTAGTTCAGTTTGATAAAGCACTAACTGGCCCAACCAAATATTTGTATTGGCTTATTGGCAATTATGGTATCAGTGGGCTAAGCCATTTGGCCGCTCCTTCGTGGTTTTGGGAAGGTGATGCGGTGGGCATAGAAACAGCCCATTCTTATACTGGTCGGGGCTCGATACCTTATTTTTCGATGTTAATGCGCTCGCAGTTAGCAGATTATGAGAAGCCTTTTTCTTATTCGAAAGCAAATGGAAGGTCTTATAAACACAATATTCCTAACCATTATGTACTGGGCTATTCGCTCACTTCCTATATGAAAGAGAATTATGGCTATGATATTTGGGACAAAATTTTAGAAAAAACCTACCAGTTCCCATTTTATCCATTTTCTTTTTCAAACAACGTCAAAAAAATAACTGGCAAAAGTATCGATAACACTTATAAATTGGCTTACTCCGAGTTGCAGAGCCAAATTAAGTCAGAAATTGAAAATAGGGTATCTTATGAGAAAGACTATATAAACTATTCTAAATCAAGGTATTATACCGATTATGAATATCCTCAATTTTTAAAAGATGGTAAGGTTTTAGCACTTAAATCGGGCTTATCCAGTATTGCTCAATTTGTGATTTTGGATGAAAAAAATAAGGAAAAAAAAGTGTTTGCAATTGGTGCTCTTAACGATGCGCTTACTCTTTCTGTGGCAAATAATAAAGTAGTTTGGGCAGAGTTTATGCCAGATGCCCGATGGGAGATGCGAAACTTTTCGAACCTTAAAACACTTGATTTAGAAACAGGGAAAGTTCAACAATTGACCAAAAAAGGGAGATTGGCTGCCCCGGCTTTGAGTCCAGATGGCCGACAAATTATTGCAGTAAATACTTCATCATCAGGCAAGTATAGCTTACAAATGCTGAATGCTGAGTCTGGTTTGGTATTTAAGGAATTTGGCAA
>JAZKGO010000079.1:0-1615 GCA_040385875.1 Bacteroidota bacterium | reverse complement strand
GGCAAAGTAATTATTTTGCCAATATCAGTTATCAAGGAATGTACCCCATTGTGGATTTAAATTTTGAGAACGATGGCCGGCAAACGACCATCCCTAAAGGTACTTTGAAAGACCAAACCAAAGATTTGGTTGATAATTGGAGGCAACAAGCCATTAGTTTAGGATTGAGATTACCCTTAAATTTCCAAAGAAATAAATTCTATTCAAAACTTACTTTAGGTACTTCTTTTAGCCATTTGGAAGGTAAAGATTATGATTTGGCCAATCGATACGCTACTCAAATTGGTGCGAGTTCATTGCAATCTTTGACAAATTATTTGAGTTTTTCAAGGAAAATAAAAAATGCGAAACGAGATGTGGGCCCAAGATGGGAGCAAAATGCATTGATTTACTCAAGAGATACTCCTTTCGGTAAAAATTTAGAATCAAAATTATTTGCCGTGCAAGGTGGTTTAGTATTTCCTGGATTTACCAAACATGACAATATTCGATTGAGAGCTAATTATTTAACAAACGGAAAAGAGAATACCTACTTTTTCTCCAGTCCTGTTGCATTTCCTCGAGGTTATGATTATTCAGTTTTTGATAAAATGAGCATGGCTTCTATTGATTATAAGACACCGATTGCTGATCCTGATTTGGCCTTAGGTAGAATTTTGTACATTCAGAGAGTTAAAGCTGGTTTATATGTTGATTTTGGTCAGGGCCAATATTTGGATAGTAAAAACGTAAACCAAATAGTAAATTATAATTCGATGGGTGTGGATTTGAGTGCCATTTTCAATGTGATGCGATTTTTGACACCTGTGGAGATGGGTGTTCGATTCAATTATATTCCCAAGCCAATTGGAGGACAAAAAAGCTTTCAAGTCATTCCATTAATTATAGATATTCCATTTTGAAAAATTAGATTAAAAAAAAACTTATAAATGTCAAGAATTTTAACCGGCATACAAGCCTCAGGTAGACCTCATTTAGGAAATATTTTAGGCGCAATTGAGCCAGCCATTTCATTGTCGAAAAAGCCAGAAAACGAATCGTTCCTTTTTATTGCCGATCTGCATACTTTAAACTCGCTGAAAGATCGTAACCAGTTGATTGACAATACTTTTGCGATTGCTGCAGCATGGCTTGCCTTTGGTTTTGATACCGAAAAAAACTACTTTTACCGTCAGTCCAGATTGGCTCCATATCATACTGAATTGATGTGGTATTTGAATTGCTTTACACCTTTTCCAATGCTAGCTAATGCCCATAGTTTTAAAGATAAATCAAATAAATTGGCTGATGTAAATGCGGGATTGTTCACTTACCCGGTATTACAAGCTGCTGATATTTTGCTGTATCATGCTCATTTTGTGCCAGTTGGAAAAGATCAAAAGCAACATATTGAAATGACTCGTGATATGGCCGCCGCTTTTAATCATAATTATAAGGAAGAGGTACTGATACTCCCCAAAGCCATTATTGATGAAAATGTAATGACTATTCCAGGTATTGATGGGCAAAAAATGAGTAAGTCTCTGAATAATTACATCGATATATTTTTGGATGAAAAGGCATTGAAAAAGGTTGTGATGTCCATTATTACTGATTCATTATCAGTTGAAGACAA
>JAZKGO010000078.1:2844-13047 GCA_040385875.1 Bacteroidota bacterium | reverse complement strand
ATTTTTTTCATTTTTCAAGATGTTTAAAAGGTTAATATTGAGTGAAATTGAAATTTTATGAATGTAAAGTATTGTTTTTAATACAACTAATATTTTTTATTTATCGGCAGCTATTTTTATTTGCCATTAGTTTTGCTTTAAATGAATTATAAATTCGCTCTCATCCAAAGCTTTCTAGTAACTTATGAAAAAATTTATCGGGCGAGTTTTTACTTGGCATTTCCCATCCTCGAGTTTTACTTAGCAATATCTTTCAGAGGCTTGCATATTGACAGCTATAGCTAGATTTGCTTTTTTATTATGCCTCATATTTTTTTTGGTTTTTTTCTATAATTTTTAATCGCAACCCGCCAAGCTGTAATTTAATGTTTCTGTTTTTTGGGTATTTTGATTGGTAATATTTAATTTGATAGGAAAATCATTTTTCGAATATTCATAGGTCAACATATAGGTGGTTTCTAGTTTTCCACCTATATATTGCTTAATTTGACGAGGATTACCACTTAAACCAGCTGAGAAAAATGGATTGACCATATATCTGTCTACATCATTCTTAACATAGAAGCGCCATCCTTTAAAAAGACTTGACAATGATTTTTTCCCATCATAATCACTAAGTTCTAACCTCTCAACTTCTTCTTTTGTGGATATATTGGTGAGTTTTACCTCAATAATGTTACCATTGACATCTCTTTTTATATCACTAATATTATTCTTATCAGTCATTTTTATAATTCTTTTATTTGCATCGTTATCTATTTTAATTTCATAATTCAAATATTTTAAATTTGCATCAATCGGAACTGAAATACGGGTCAATGCCTCATCGGTATATTCATATTGTTCTTTATAGCCTGTTGTTTCTAAACTTACCAAAATGCCGTCTTTATAAGAAAGATTTACACTTGGAAAACTTTGCATAAAATTCGTTGTACTATTACTAGTTTTGGTATTAATTTGAGTGATATAACCATCATCATTAAAACTGTACAGGTAGGTCAATATTAGATTGGGGATTCCTGTTTCGGTGGTAGTTTCTTGCAAAATTCGACAGCCATTAAATGTTTTTGGTATAGTTACCTGTGGATTAGGGTTAGCGTCTATTTCAGATTTCTTACACGCAACCACCAAAATCATTGAAAGCAGAAATACGGAAATGGTGATTTTTTTCATTTTTCTAGAAAGTTAAAAGGTGTAATCAATAGGTAATTTTATTTTTTGAATCCCAAATAGCTGTAACATTCACAATTTTCCAACCATCGGCTTCTTTTTCCATAATGCGAGTTTCTTGGCTCACTTGAGCTTTAGGACCTTTTGCATCGGCATTAACTTGTCGCCAGATTAAATAGGCCGTTTTTTCATTGAAAAATTTAAATTGAATGGTATCACGCTTGAATTTTGGGTGAATCACATTTTCTCCATTTTTATAATATTTTTCTATCCAGCCCTTGCCTTGGGAATTTATTTTATCCCAGCCTACGGCAGCATCAAATGTACCGTTGTCATTATTCCAAGCTTGCATTGCGTAAGGTTGATGGCTCCAGCTTTTTGTCCAGCACTCATAATCACCTTTGAAAAAGCAGCTGGTTTCATTTTCAATCACCTTCATAATGGCTTTTTCTTCAGCGGCTTGGTCAAATTTGGGTAAGGAATCATTGGCGGTTTCAATAGATTTTTGGCATGAAAATAAAAATAGGACTAGTGCTAGAATTGGCAGTTTTTTCATTTTAAATAGAGATTAATGGGTTGATATTGATTGTTTTTTGAATTTAGAAATTTTAATTAACTACCAAAGATATTTTTCTAAAATCCCTGGTAAATCTTTGCTATTGGTTACATCTTCATAACTGGAAAGGCGATTGGAAACAATTTGCCCATCATTAGTTTCAGCTTTTATTTTACATTTATCATCATTGAAAAAGAAGGAGTCTGGAAAATATACTCCAAGGTCATTAATGCCACGGACTGCAATTATTTCACCTGCAATTAATTTCACTTGTGTATCGCCATCTTGAGTGATTTGAATATCCCATTCGTACAATACTGCATTTGGCGCCGTACTGCCAAAAGTTCTGGCCTTACCCTTTTTATCTTTTATACTGAGCAATACTTGCCCCCGATACACAGTAGCCAAAATATACATCTGTTTACCTGATAAAAGTTCATCCAAAATAGTACTATTCGTACATTTGGTGGGTGAAGGTATTACTGGATCAGGATCCTTTTTTGAGCAGGCAAAAGCAATACAAATTATGATGATAATTTTTATTAATGTTTTCATTTCTATCTGAGTTTAAGGAACAACGAGGTAATAAATAAGAGTTGAACCAACCAGTATTGTAATATTGCCGCCTTTAAAAATGATTTTATTTAGCTCTAAGTTGTTCAAAACTAATTTTTTATACCATATACTAAAAGGGTTCCTGTAACCCTCATATAATCAGTAAAAGATCCAGAGTTTGAATAAATTATACTGATTTTATCGTAAGTGGTGGTAGTTCTATAAATTGCCGCCCAACTTGAGGCTGTCGCATTTTGAATATTTATGAAATTGGGGCTGCCCACTAAAAAAATTTCATCATAATCCTTAGAATTAGTATTTAAATTTAAACTAACCTCATAAATAGAACCACCACTGTCAATAAATGAATCTACATAGTCTAGGCCAACATACAAATTGGCTGTATTACCCACATTTCTTATTATTCTGGTAGCATTGTCTCCATTTTGAAGGTCAGTAAACTTGAAATAAATTGCACCTAGTGGTATTAAATTCAGATTATCATTAGATTTACTATACATTTCATCCGATACATTTATTCGGCTGTCTGGAAAATTATTTAAGTCCAGCCAATACCCAAAACCCAACGAAGTGAAATCCTGAAATTTAAGAATGTTTTTGGGGGAAGAGAAAAGCGTGCCCACAGTTTTTGTTTTATAGAAATCTAAATTTAAAGTACCTGCACTACCTCCATTTGTAACTGGGTTAAACGAAAAGATAGCGCCAGCACCCGCAATAATGGGATAATTATTATCCGAATTAAAACCAATATTAGGTTTATTACTACCGTCAATAGAAATGCCCGAAACTGATTTGAATAGTGCTGTCTGCCCGTTTACATCTCCATTCACAACCAATTTTGCCTGAGTGGGGGTTGATAAGCCTATGCCAACATTGCTAGAGTTTAGGTTGTAAATGGAAGTGCCTGATGAATTCCAAAGTGTGTTTGAGGTGGCGCCCAAGCTTAGCCAGCTTGAGCCATTGTAAAAATCGAACACATTGGTGGATGTGTTAAAAAGCATGAGGCCAGTGGCTGGTGTAATAATACCATTTCTAGCCGCAAAGTCCATCCTTGGCATTAAAAAGCCTTTGTTGCCACTTGATACATCCAGCATAGCTGTATTATTGGGCAATGCATTATTGGCATTTATACCCACTTGGGCACTAATTTTAATGTGAATAATTGTAACGATAATAAAAGATGTTAATAGGCTAAAAGTTTTCATTTTATTTCGATTTGAACTATTAGATTTTTTGTTTAATAATACAACTATTTGTTATTCAAGCAATTAATGGGATTTTCAGAATTACACCATTCGAGTACTTTCTGCTTATTCCTTCGGGAAATAGGGAGTATTTGACCGTTTTGCAGACATAAATTATCATGACTTTCCCCTAAACTCGACACATATAAAGGATTCACCATAAATGATTTATGGATTCGGCACCAGCCATGGTTTTCTAAAATATTTATGAAAAATTTCATTGGACGGGTTTTTACTTGGCATTTCCCATCCTCGAGTTTTAGTATGCAGTAGCTCTCTGAAGCTTGCATATAGATAGCATTAGTTGGATTTACTATTTTATGGCTCATGGCTTAAATTTTCATTTTTACATCTCTTATCATAAATCAAATTTTAAAAATTATTTGACTACCTGTACTACCCAATATTGGTGAGGGTAAAAGAATAATAAACTTTATTTTTGCCTACTCTTTTTAGGATTTTCGGCTTCCTCCTTTTAAAATATTATTTATTCAAATTTGCAGAGAAACACAAATATGGGTTCTGTCTGAAATTTGTAAGAATAGCAAATCAAAAAACTGTCCAAGGCTCTTCTACAAAATTGCATGTATTTGGGATTTGGCCCAAATAGGTTTGAGTGCTTACATATACTATTCTATTGTTGATTGAAGCAATCGTGTCCCAACAACTATTTGCAGTATTCCAAGTCATTTCCATTTTCAAAAGATGATTAAAATTATCTTTTACCTCTACTTTTCTATAATTAGATGTCCAAATGTCAATTAAAAAATTGGTGAATACCCAATTCTCATTGCTTTGTGGTAATACGCTAGGTCCTATCGCCATTTCACCGTAGTGTTTTAGTATGCTTAGTGCAATTGCTTTTTTAGTTGGGCTACCAAATACTCTAAATTCTTTAATTTTATAATAACCTCTCATACCATTATTAGTATTTAAATAGCCAGCTGTCAGTTTAGGAATCAAGATACCACGGTATAGGGTAGCCAACATTTCATTGTAAGTAATAGCCTGTATTCTGGCATTTTTTGATTTTTCATTTAAGCCATTTGCTTCATTTGGTTTAATAATTTCATTGTTTTCAGTACAAGAAAACAATAGAAAACAAATGAAGGATACACCTAAAATTGGTTTTATTATTGTTAAGTTCATGATTTTCTGTATCTTAAAAATAGTTTTGCCTACTCTTTTTAGGATTTTCGGCTTCCTCCTCTTAAATACTAATTACAGGCTGCTCGGCAAGCATTGTATTTTGCATAAGCATTATTTAGACAGGCTTGTCTATTGATTGGTGCCAAATGGTTGCAAATATTTGTGGCAATTCTTAATTTGTCCAAACAAGCTTGCTCACAAGGTGTTAAAGCCTTTGTGTTAAGTATTTTGGCCAATTTGGCTTCTAATACTTTTACTTCTCGTTCAATTTTCGAGTTTTCAAAATCCTTATTTTTAAAATCTGGATTGGTAAAAAATAGTGCGAATGCTAAAATTAAATTTGTCATGATTGATAATTTGGTTTATAAATTTTTTGCCTACTCGGTTCATAATTTGGATTTTCGGCTTAGTCCATTGCTTTTACAATAATTATTTTAGGGTATTACAACAAGCACCGAATAACTTATGTACAAGCCATCAGGATTATCCCACCAAAAATCATCTTCCTCACCAGAATGTACAATTTTGGTTGAAATAATAAATCTGGTAGTAGTCATAGTTGAATTTTGCGTGTCTTTAATCGCTTTTGTAAAAAATTTCAACTCCTTCATTTGCATATCGTCAGCTTCTCTTCTTACAGAGAACCCTTTCATCATACAATAAGCTTGATTATGTATACCTCTTATGCTTATTGAATCAGTAAAAGTTTTACCAGCGCTTGGCGATAAAGACTCAACTGCATTTATTTCTCTAAATTTCATAATCTTAATTTTTTTAAATTATTTTGAAATAATTATTGGTTCAAGGTGGTAACTGGAGTATAATCAACAAATAGAGTGTAATAAATACTGCCGTTAAATGTATCATCATTACCCTTATCACGAAGGTATAATTCGCCACTTACTATTACATTTGCACCAGTCATGGCAATTTGGCTATCTTGAACAATCTTTACTTTTGTATTCACTTTCAACAATTTTACATGGTTGTCGTCAGCTACAAATTCTGCTCGATAGCCAGAAAGTGAAACCCAGGCTTTACGCACTTGCCCTCGTAGATGTGTAGTTTCTTCCACAACTGCTACTTGGCCTTTAGTTTGCGGAACTGCAATAGCTCCATTGAAAATTGAAATCATAGTTTTAAATATTTATAAGTTTTTTGCCTACTCGGTTCATAATTTGGATTTTCGGCTTGGTCCATTGTTTATTTATGACTCAAATTTCAGCAGAATATGCGTGGGATGTATTACCCAATTTTGGTGATAAAGAGCATAAAAAAAGCTACCCTTTTTTGGAGTAGCTTTTGAAATAACTGGGCTATATTTTACAAATACTTCAAAAATTTTGAATTTTTAAAGGCGAGCACATAGAATATTTGGCATACGATATGAATAAAATTTCTAACAATATGGGTTTTACAGTATAAAATAAAATTGGATTCATATAGGTTGTCAGCGGTGATAGTGATTAATACCTGCATTAAATGTGGTAAAAACAAGGCCAGAAAAATCCAGAAATAACTGTTTTTTAATAATGGAAGATTGGGTGGATTATTTGACAATGACCATAGAAAATAACCAGAAACAATAATAAGAAAAGTATCTGAAAGAATGGCACCCACAATACCATAAGATTTGAAGCCTTCAATAAAGAAAAAATTGAATAATTGCAATGCAACAACAATAGTGATTACATATTTAAGCCAAATTACAGTTTTGCTTTTTTCTAAAACTTTCAAATAGAACCAGCCAGGCAATATGACATAAATCAAATAGAAGAAAATATTAATGAAATTAAAGTCTGATTCTACAATATGTTTAAGTCCTTTTTCGCCAAAAATGGGTAGCCAATGCGATTTACTAAAATTGGCAATTGACCACCGTAATAAACCAACCAGCCCAATCAAAAATAATCTACAACATAAATATCCGAAAATAATTTTTAAAGCTTTGTTGAATGACTTCCAATAAAAAAGGCCAAAAAGAATGGTCAAAAAGCAAATGAAAGAATATACTTGACTTATTCTCTGTAAAAAGAAATTGTAATATTCTTCATTTTGATTCATCCCTTTTAATTAGATATACTTCAAATATTTGGCTTTGGAAAATGCATGTAAAAATAGTAACTGACTGAATATGAGAATAATATTTCTGAAAATATGAGTTTTACAAAATAATATAAAATTGGTTTTATGTAAATCACTAGCGGTGAAAGTTATGACCATTTGCAAAAGATGTGGAATAAATAATGCCAAACTAATCCAGAAATAACTATTTTTTTGGAGGTTAATATTAGGTGGGTTATTAGACATTTGGTATAAATAAATACATGGCAAAATAATTAAAAAAATATCCGAAAGTGTTACCCCAATGGTTCCATAGCTCTGAAAACCATCTATAAAAAAGTAGTTTGCAATTTGAAAAATGCATAAACCAATTGTAATTACAGCTAATTTGCTGGTAATGAAACGGTTGGCAATAATTTTTCGATAGAAAAAACCAATAAAAAGAAAATTTGTAAAGTAGAAAATTCCATTGAAAAAATTGGTATCATAAATTTGAAAATAATCTAAAATCGGCTTCCAAAAAATAGCGTAATGCTCTGCAGTTGACCAAATAAATATTTTTGTCAATATTTCTAAAAAAAGCCTTGCCAATAAATAATAATAAAAAAGGCGAATGGGATTATTAAAATATTTATAAAAAAATGAAATTATTATTACCGAAAGTAGGTTTACCAAACCCGTGACCAAACTTACATTTGTCAAAAGCTGGTTATAATAATTTTCAATTTCATTCATTTGTTATTGCGTATTTTTAGGTGGAATTCTTACACCTGCAGAGCTGGGTCCACCAAAAGCTGGATTAAATTTAGGCAAAAATATTCTTAGTAAATTTCCAAAAGGTTTGAAAATCACTCTTTGAATTAAGTTTAGATCTTGCTCGAAAAAAATATAAACACGGCTTTTATTTTGATTCATGAGCTCACCATATTCATTCAAATCTCCTTTATAAAAAATTGCATTTAATGTTGTGCTAGATGAGCCTTGTTTAACAAAAAAGCTTGACTCTTTAAATGCAAATATTTCGGCATCTTTCGGATCAGAAATGTAGTTTATTGACCCATCGGCATTTTTGATTGCATTTGTGCCATCATTTCTTACAAAATCGGCTAAATTTTCTGTAAACCATATTCCTTTGTTTTTAGCTTGGTTTTGTATACCCTCCATTTTTTCAATTTGCGTTATTTTTAACAAAAGATACTTCACTCCTACTTCGGCACATTCAGCTGTTAAATAAGTCGAATTGATTTCTCTTTTTTTTATGGAGTATCTATCTTTTTTAAGAGAGTCGCTGTTCCAAAATCGATTGGCTAATTCTTCGATATCATCCGGAATAGTGTTATCATTAATCAAACTATGATTATTGATATGTATTGGTATCATATATTTTATATTTTTAAAGGTTTAAAAACTAAACTAATTTTTGTTCAATGGCCATGGAAACGGCCTCGGTGGCGGAGTTTACATGTAATTTTTCATATATTTTTTTAATATGAGTATGTACCGTATTAAAGCTGATTTGGCAATTATCAGCAATTAATTTATAGCTTTGGCCCTTAACCAATAGTGTCAAAATTTCCTTTTCCCGCTCTGTCAAATCAATAAAAGTCAATGGCTTTTGCTGAAATTTCTGATGAAACATGTTCAAAACCTTAGTTGCAATACCTGGCGTTAAGCTGGAGCCCCCATTGTACACTTCAAAAATTGCTTTTATAAGTGGCTCAGTATCAGTGTTTTTAAGTACATATCCGCTGGCACCCGCACAGATGGCGGTAAAAATTTTCGCCTCGTCTTCAAAAATCGTTTGAATCAATATTTTAACATTTGGGTAGCGAGCTTTTATTCTGGCCAATGCTTCCAAACCCGATATTCCAGGCATTTGAATATCCATCAAAATCACATCTGGCCTATGGCTGGTTACCCTAGCAACAGCATCATTTGCATCCGCAAATGCTCCAGTGAAATGAATACCCTCCGTATCGTTCAGTACAAAACTGAGCGATTGTCGCAGGCTTTTGTTATCCTCAAATAAAATTACTCGTATCATATATCCTATTTTTAACCTATCGCCACAATCATAGGCGTTCTTTAAAAAAATCATTGATTGTACTAATCAAAGTTAATCCTTCAATCTGTGGATTCTTCTACCCAATATTGGTGAGTTGATTATAAAACTGGTACTTGCAAACTTAGCTTGGTACCTTTGCCTAATTCCGACTCAATAGTCAAATCCATGAAACTCTCCTCGGCACGTCTTTCGAAATTCTTCAGACCGTTCCCTTCAAATATTTTTGATTTGTCAAAACCCTTTCCATTGTCAGCAATTTCAAATAATACCCCAGATTTTGTATGGCTAAATTTAATTTCGGCCAAACTCGCCTCAGAATGTTTCGCAATATTATTTACCGCTTCCTTGGCCATCATATAAAAATTTTTCTGTTGCTCAATACCCAATTTAATGAGTTTATTTTGGTTAATCTGGTTTTCGAAAATCAATCGAATACCCTTATGGTCCAACAATTGTGTCGAAAATATTTTCAGCTTTTCAATCAAAGTATTCAAAGAATCATTTTCTGAATTCAATGCCCAAACCGTGTCACGAATAGTATTAATGGTTTCTTCCGAATCAGTGCCAATTTGTGTAATAATCTCTTTCAGTTCGGGAGAAATAGTATTTAACTTTTTCTGAATTATCTTCGAGGAAATACCAATCGAATTCAAAGTAGAGCCTACCTCATCATGCAAATCAGCCGCAATTTTATTTCGGAGTTTTTGCAGTTTCATTTTCTGCCGAAAATTGTATAGAAAAAACAAGTAGATTCCTCCACCAATTAACAATAAACCATAAAGGGTAAGCATTGGGTAAAACCACCAAATTTCAGCAATTGATTTTTCGACTTTAACAGGTAGGTATATTTGATTAATAATTTTGTTGTGGTCATAAGCCAAAAAATGCAGTTTGAAATCGCCTTGGTGCAGGTTCATATAGCGGACTAGTGGATAAGCAGTAGAAGTAGTGTCCATTTCATATCCTTCCAAATAATATTTATAATGAACTGTGTTTCCCTTTAAAGGCTTGAATTCAATAAATAAATCGTTGTTTTGTGAAATTAATGAAATAGATTTTAGATTTTGGTTAATCTCAACTATTTTATGGTTGGCAGTAATTTTATGAAATTCCAATTCCTGATTCCCTAATACTATTTTTTGTATTAGTAAGAGTTGAAATACAATTAAAGCAGTTGATTTTAAGAACATTAAGAAAAGTAATTGTGGTAAACTATTAGGAGTAAATTACTGAATAAAATGTACTTAAACAAAAGCGAAAATCAATTAAATATTCAACTTTTTTAGAATTTTTTTGCCTCTGCCCACGAATGCTGGCGTTTGAAATTCAATTTCTCGTTCTATAGCAGCTTTCAATTCGAATTTTAATTCGGGATACTT
>JAZKGO010000078.1:0-2744 GCA_040385875.1 Bacteroidota bacterium | reverse complement strand
ACTTTTTCTGCCTGCTTTCTAGAATGTTCGTATAAAAGCGCTTCTCTGATATTCATGTTTTTTGAAAATAACATGCAACCTAATAGTGGTGCATTGCATCTAAGTTTCAAATATAATTTTAAAATTAATAAAACTTGCAAAGGATAAATGTTAACCGTTCAAATCAAAACTTAACCATTCAAGTAGTATGTATTGCATAGTACATAGTAATACCTTTAAATTTGTTTCATTAAAATACTAGGGATAATTATAAAAAATCAAAACACAAAAATGAAAAACTCTATCAAACTATTATTCTTTGTAAGTCTGCTTTTGCTCGGCTTCAAAATTAGCGCACAAAATGGAACCATAAAAGGAACCATTTCAGATTCAAAAGGTAAAATCGTTGAATTTGCCACCGTAACACTACTAAAATCAAAAGATTCGACTTTGGTAAAAGGAGCTATAGCAGATGCAAATGGCAATTTTGAAATTGAGAAAATTAAAGATGGCGCTTACTTATTGGGCATCACACAGGTTGGGTTTGCCAAATATCTTTCACCCATTTTTAATATCAATAACGATACTCCCACTATAAACTTTAAAGAGATCAAGTTAACAGAGGCTTCTCAAAATTTGAATGAGGTACAAGTAAAAGCCCAAAAGCCATTTATTGAACAACAGATTGACCGCACCGTAGTAAATGTGGAAAATTCAATTGTTTCAGCAGGTAATACAGCTTTGGAAGTTTTAGAAAAATCACCTGGCATTACAGTGGATCAAGACGGAAACATATCACTTAAAGGCAAGCAAAACGTTTTGGTATATTTGGATGACAAACCCACTTATATGTCAGCCTCTGATTTGGCCAATCTTTTACGCAATATGCAAGCCAATCAATTGGATAAAATTGAGATAATGACTACCCCTCCAGCTAAATATGATGCTGCTGGCAATGCAGGTATCATTAATATCAAGTTAAAAAGAAATCAAAATATGGGTTTAAATGGCTCAGTGAGTGCAGGTTATGGCTATGGAATTGATACACAATTACCTAAAAAGAATGGTGGCTTAAACTTAAATTATCGTCAAGGCAAGTGGAATGTTTTTGGCAATGCCAATGCCAACGATCGCAAATCATTCAGAACGCAAACCATCAATAGAAACTTCTACAGCAATGGTGAGAAAATCTCAAGTTTCAATCAAGTAGCTGAAAATGACCAAAATAGCCACTATCTTGGCTATAAAATTGGCGCCGATTATTTCGTTTCAAAAAAGACCACAATAGGTGTACTTTTCAATTCAAACGGAGGAGAATGGGGACAGCCTGGTGGTGTGAACACCGCTCAGATTTTGTCAAAAACTGGCACATTAGATTCAACTTCAGTGACAAAAAACAGCGAATTGAGAGATTGGGGTAACTATTCAGCCAATTTCAATCTTAAACATAGCTTCGACTCAACTGGTACAGAAATTAGTGCCGATATTGACTTTGCCACTTTTATTAACGACCATGATCAACGCTTCAGAACGAATAAATATGTGGGCAATGAAACCACCAATCCGAAGTTTACAAGAAATGAAAACGGTATGTCAGAAACCAAAATCAACATTCTTTCCGCCAAAGTTGATTTTATAAAACCATTAGTAAAATCAAAAGCAAAAATTGAATTTGGCGCTAAAACCAGCTTTGTGACCTCTGATAATGACATGAAATTTTGGTTTTTAGATAATTCCGAGAAAAACCCGGTTTTGGATCCTTTCCGCACCCGAGATTTTCAATATGAAGAAAACATCAATGCTGCCTATATCAATTTTTCAAAGGAGTTTAAGCCTATCTCAGTTCAGCTTGGATTAAGAGCAGAAAATACAATTGGCCAAGGCACATTACTTGAAAAAGAATTACTGAATCGCAATTATACCAACGTATTCCCAACTGCCTATTTTCGTAAAAAATTAGATAAAAAGAACAGCTTAGGCCTCTCATTGGCCAGAAGAATTGACAGACCTAGCTATGAAGACTTGAATCCTTTCTTGTTTTTCCTAGATCCTTACACTTTCCAAAGAGGCAATGAAAAGCTCCGTCCAGAATTCACAAATGCGGTAGAACTATCTCATACATTTATGGATGCGGTCACTACTACGCTAAATTATAGCAAAACAAAGGACAAAATGAGTGAGATAATTGAGCAAAATAACGAGCTAAAAACCACTAACGTAACCCGTTATAATATTGGTGAGTTAACGAATATTGGCTTGGCTATTTCCGCTCCGACACCTATCAAAAAATGGTGGAATGGCAATGTCTATATCAATGTTTTTCAAAATCACTATTTGGCAAATATTCCTAGAAATACCTTAAACAATTATGGTGAAATCATCAGCACGGTGTATCAACCACTTGATGTGAAGGCTGTGAGTATGCAAGCCAATATTCAACAAAACTTTACTCTCCCTAAAGACTTTTCAGTTGAAATTAGCGGATGGTATCGTTCGCCAGGTGTGGAAGGCCAGTTAAAAATGAGATCAATGGGCTCTTTAAACCTTGGCGTTCGCAAAAAAGTATTAAAAGGAAAAGGCAATTTGAGTTTGAATATCAATGATATTTTTTGGACCCAATATTTCCGTGGCGATTTTAATTTCAATGACATTGACGTTCATGTAAAAAGCAGATGGGAAAGTCGTGTGGCAAGAATCAACTTTAGCTATCGCTTCGGAAATGCAAAAGTACAGGCTTCACGCAATCGCCAAACAGGTTTAGAATC
>JAZKGO010000077.1:18771-43592 GCA_040385875.1 Bacteroidota bacterium | reverse complement strand
TCCGCAATATCCGAGCCCATCGAAAACCTGCTCAAATGTTTAAAATGCTGCTTAATTTCTTCCTTAAAAGTACCGTTCTTCTGGTTGACATAGTAATAATCATCTTCATGAAAATCATTGCTTACGTAAATATCTTGCCAACCATCGTTATTTAAATCAGCAACCGAAAGCCCCAATCCATAACCCATGGCCGCTTGATAAATACCAGCCTCTTTACTTACGTCTATAAATCTACCCCCATCATTTCGATACAGGTAATCACCCGCTTCATTATCTTTGAGCATACGGGTGCTTACACGGTCATATGAACGTGAAGTATGCACCGCATGATTTAATAAATAGCAATCCAAATCACCGTCTTTATCATAATCAAAAAAGGCAGCTTGAGTTGAAAATCCAGTAAAATCTAAACCATATTGATTAGCCTTCTCTGTAAAAGTGCCGTCTCCATTGTTAATATAAAGCTCATTGGAGCCTTCCAAACCTTTGAAGTTACCCACTGCACAAATATAAATATCTAAAAATCCATCCCCATTTATATCGGCCATTGTTGTGCCCGTTTTCCAGTCGGCAAAACCCTCCACTCCAGCTTTTTTAGTGATGTCTTCAAATGAAGGCTTTCCATTTTTTAAGCCCTTGTTAAGGTAAAGCTTGTTTTTACCCTGTGAAGAAGTAAAATACAAATCCACTAATCCATCATTATTAATATCTCCTGCTGAAACTCCTCCACCATTATAAAAATAAAGATAATCCAGTATATTAAAATCTTTTGTTTCAGTGATTTTATTCACAAAACTCAGATTGGTTACTGAACTCGGCAGCTTTTCAAATAATTGATCTGAACTATTAAAAATGCTTGATTTACAGGCAGTTAAAAGAATAAAAAAAGAGAAATACTTAATCAACTTATTCATAAAATTTTGATTGGTAACTGTTGCACGGTGGCAGTGTGTTGTATAGTTTTAATGATGTCCTAAACTAAAGTTTGTTCAAAAAAATTAACGAGATTTTGAGATTTCAAAAATTTGAGCCGATTCATTATTTTTAGCAAGCACTATCGAAAGTCCATTTTTACGTTTAACTAAGGCAGTTTTTCTCACTTGCCCCAAAGTTTTAAACCCAGTTTTAGAGTTTTTCTGAATTTTATAATTCCCTTTACTCAAACCTTTCATGACTATTCCAAAATTGGCATCGCACCTGCCCCACTCAGGAAGTATATCATAAAAATTACCTGTTAAAACTAAATCTAAGAAACCATCCCCATCATAATCAAGTGGCTCAATGCCATTTACAGTTGAAAATTGAACCTCAGCTGGCAATGGTTTCAGCGTAAAATTTCCTTTACCATCGTTTATTAAAAAACTAGTTTGCAAGGTGGTAACTTTCTTTATAACGGCCTCTTTCAACTCCTCCTCTGTAAATATCTGGTCGATGGTTTTTCCAGCAAAATCAATGTACTTGATAAATTTAGTTTTAATACTTGGAATAGCTCTTTGCAAATCTGGCTTCTGTATCATAGGGTATGAAATTCCGTTTTCAGTTTCGCAAGTGATTATCTGTTCATATGCCCCATTTTTATCAAAATCGCTCGTGTATAAATAGGCTGGCTTTTCTACTGAAGCTTTCATTCTTATGTTCTCGCCTGCATTGCCAGCTATAAAATCAATATCACCATCTCCATCTATGTCCATTGGTTTGAGGCAATTCCAAAGCCCTTCCGAATTTTCAATTGCTTGAAAGTAAACTAGTTGACCGCCTTTTTCGTTTTTATAAATAGCAATACCACCCCAATCCTGAGTCACCACCAAATCTTGAAAACCGTCCTTATCAATATCGGCCCATTCGGCATCTGTTACCATTCCTAATTCACTTATCTGTGGCATATATCTTTTGGTCATATTCTTAAATCCTCCAGTTCCATCGTTAATAAACAGGTTAGAGGGGGCATTAAGTCCATATTTCCCAGAAATCATTCGAGAGCCCACAAACAAATCAATATCCCCATCTTTGTCAAAATCTGAAGCTGCCACGCTCGATCCATTTTCATAAATGGAAGGAAATCTTATATCTCTTTTCAAGTTACCTTTGCCATCATTCAAATAGAGTAAGTCATGCAATTCGACCGCATTTTGTTCAAATTCATTGCTACCAGTTACCACAAAAAGGTCTAAATCTTTGTCATTGTCCGCATCGAAAAAAACCGCATCCGTATTTTCCGTAGTTTGATCTAGCGCAAAATCCGCTTGATTGGATTCCTTAAATTGACCTGAAACAGACTGTATATAAAGCACCTTTTTTTGGCCAGCTGCCCCTCCTAAATAGATATCGTCAAGGCCATCCGCATTTACATCTCCGACTGCCATTGCTGGGCCTGTTGTCGAAAGTTTTTGCTTTAAAAGTAGGTCACGATTATAGTCTACAAAATTACTTTCAGTATGGGTATAACTGATTGTATTATTTGTATTATCCTGAAAATAAGTAGATTGCAAGCTATTAACGTAAACAAACTTTTGGTTAGCGTCTTTAATATTCAAAACTAAATTTCCATTTGATTGCACATTTTTCAAAACTTGAGTGGCATCATTTGGCCAAATTATTTTCACAGAATCAATTTTAGAATTTGTTCCTAACCCAAAAATCAATTGGTGATCACTTGACGATTGAAAACCCCGATTAGGCATTTGCTGCTGCATTTTCAATTCACCGTCTTGGTATACATATATTTTGGAGCCTATGCCATGAATATTTTGTTGAGTACCGATTAAGTTGACCCTTAAAAAGTTGGTCTTATTATTCTCTACTGATTTATTTTTATAAACTGAAAGAGGGGCATTCAAATTGTTCACAATCAAATCGAGATCCCCATCATTGTCTAAGTCACCATAGGCTGATCCATTTGAGAAGCCAGGGCCCTCCAAACCCCATAATTTAGCCTGATTTTCAAACTTCAAATTGCCCTGATTTTTAAAAGCGTAATTGGGAATTGGTTTTGACGAAATTTTGTCAATAAATTCTTTCGCATCAAATTTTTTACCCTCCAACATCTGTTGCATTGTATTTCTATCTCCCAAAAAATTCACAAAATCTTGATCGGTTAAGTCTTTTAAAATCCCGTTAGCCACAAATAGGTCTTTATAGCCATCATTATCCATGTCAAAAATAAGTGCTCCCCAACTCCAATCAGTAGCATGTACTCCCGAAAATTGACCGATTTCACTAAAACCTCCTTCTCCATTATTGAGGTGGAGGTTATTGCGCATATATTGGTACCAAAAATCTTGTTTTAGCTTAAAATCGAAAAGATCAAAGCCCTCGAATGTGGACGTGGTCTTCAGCCTGACATCGTCGCCTGGAAGCATATCCGTCACAAAAATATCAAGTAGACCATCATTATTAATATCAGCAATATCAGCCCCCATCGAACTTAAACTGATATGCTGCATTTGTGATTTGATATCCTCTTTGAAAGTACCGTTTCGTTGATTGATGTATAAATAATCCCGCTCATAAAAATCATTTGAAATATAAATATCGGGCCAATTATCTTCATTTACATCTCCAATTGTAATGCCCAAACCAAAGCCAATCAACGAGCCATAAATGCCCGCCTCCTCACTTACATCCTCAAAGTGTGTTCCCCCACCGGGGGTTAGAGGACTGCCTTTACTGAGCGTAGTCGAAGTATTACGAAACAACTTATCTCCTCCTAATTTATCTCTTTGATTCCTAATGTTTTGATAACCCAGCTTATCGATAGGTGTAAAACTATTGTTGAGAAGGTACATATCTAAATCTCCATCTCTGTCATAATCAAAAAAGGCAGCATGAGTAGAGAAACCACCATCTGCCAAACCGTATTGACTTGCACTTTCCTCAAAAACAGGAATTCCTCCTTTTTTCAGACCAGCTTGATTGATATACAATTGGTTGCCACGAGCATCCCTACTGCCAGAATTACAAACATAAATATCCATTGCACCATCTCCATTTACATCGGCGAAGGTGGCTCCAGTACTCCAAAATTTCTTTCCTATAATACCAGCCTTTTGGGTGATGTCCTCAAATTGCATATTGCCTTTATTCAAATACAATCTATTTTCTTCAAAATTCGATGTCACAAAAATATCTGAAAGACCATCATTATTGATATCGCCAATGGCTACTCCCCCTCCATTATAAAAATTTCTATAATTGAAAATATTAAAATCTTTCCTTTCAAGACTTCGATTTACAAAATCAATACCTGTTACTGAAGACGGGAGCTCTTCAAAAAGTGTATCACTGGATTTTTTACACGAAAAAATAAAGGGAATAATGATGATTAGGTGAATATATTTTTTCATCAAATAGAAATGTGAATGGAACTACAAATTTACAAAAAAAGCGTTGGAATCAGATACAATTTGAATGTTAAGACCTTTTATCAAAATCTATCTTTTCAACAAAAATGCCCCCAAATTGGAGGCATTTTTGTTTAGATAAAAGTACTTAGTCTAATGGTTTAGTACTCAAATACTCCAATCAAATTAATATCCAGGATTCTGCTTTAATAATGGGTTACCATCAATACGAGCTTGAGGAATTGGGAACAATTCTTTCGTTTTGTCAGTATTCTTCATGAATTTACGCTCATTTGAGAAAGTCCCAAAGCGAATCATATCCTCACGTCTCCAACCTTCCCATGCAAACTCACGACCTCTTTCAGCTAATAAAGTAGCAGCATCAATTTTATCAAATGCTGGAACTCCTGCTCTTGCTCTGATTTTATTTACCTCTGCTAAAGCTTCAGCATCTTTTCCTAGCCAAAGTGCTGCTTCAGCTTTCATTAAAATGGCGTCAGCCAAACGGAAGAAAACATAATCGTTGTCCTGATCACCTCTTGGATTGTTTACTTGAATTTCATATTTTTGAGAACGAGCACCCGCAACTTGATATACTGCATCTGCATCAGTCATTTGATCCTTATCCCAGTCAGCAACGAATGCCAAAGGTTGGTCTTTCGCATCCAATAATTTAGCACCAGATGCTGAATATTGTTGACCAATTAACCACATTTTTTTACGAAGATCTGAATCATCAAATGAGTTATAAAAATCAGCTAAAGTACAGAAACCATTCCAAGGTGAGTTTCCTAAACCAAATGTTGTCGCATTGGCATAGTGTAATGTACGCATTTGAAAGTTCATACCACCTGCACTGATACTGTTAAAAGGTATCGCAAAAATATTTTCTTTTGAACCTTTATTGTTTACAGAAAAGTTAGCCAATTGGTTTGATTCCAAAGAATACTTACCAGATTTGATTACTTTATCAATTGTGTCATATGCTTTTTGCCATTGAGCCGTTCCAGTGAATACTTTCGCATTCAAGTATAATTTAGCTAACAACATATTGGCCACGTTTTGATTCATTTTTGAATAAACCACCTCAGTAGGTAGGCTAGGAATTGACTCGGTCAATTCTTTTTCAATGAATGCATATACTTCAGCACGTGTTTTTGTGCCAGCAGCGTCTTTATCATTTGTTACAATTGGTACATTACCAAAGGATGAAATGGCCATATAATAATAAATCGCACGGATTGCACGCAGCTCATCAACCGCTTTTTTATTTGTAGATACTTTTGGAACAAGTGAGTTTAATGTGGAAATATTACCGAAGATAAAACCCCACATTCCATTAATTGGTCCATGCTGAGAAGTCCAAGTATGGCGAGAATAAGCCAACCAGTCTCCGTTATCAAACCAGTCACCTCCACGAGTAGGTACAATCAACTCATCAGAAGTGGCCTCTTGAGGATTGAACCAGTCCCAAGTGATACCTCTCAAACCACCATAAGCTGGCCCTAATGCTGCGGCTAATTGCTCATCCGTTTTCAAGAAATCTTCTGCCGGTATAGCATCGTAAACAGGCTCAGTAAGATCCGTACAGCTTTGAAGCGAAATGGTCGCTACAAAAACTATCGCAATTACTCTAAAAATGTATTTCTTCATGATTTTTTTAAATTAAATTTTAAATAATTATTATATAAACTTGGGGTCTAATAATATTGTTTTAGAATGATAGATTTACACCTAAAGTAAATCCACGAGTTTTATAATAAGTCTCTTTTACATCGATACCTGGGGCACGACGGTTGTCGCCATCTACTTTCAATGCTTGGCTCACTTCAGGATCTACCCCTTTGTATTTTGTGAACAAAGCCAAGTTGTTTCCTGCAACATAAATTCTTGCACGACGCATTAAACCTACGGCATTTGGCAATGTATAACCTATTGAAGCATTGTTCAATCGTACAAAATTACCTGATTCAACATAGTAGCTCATTGGAATAGTACGCTCATCATTTATTTTTGAAGTAAGTGCGCCAATCAATGCATTTGATTCAGCAATACGAGCATCTTGACGAGCGTAAAGCAATTCGTTAGTATTCATGATTTTGCTACCAAAGTTGCCCAATAATTGGAACATTGCGTCAAAGCCTTTAAATTTCAACTGGTTTGTTAAGCCACCAACAAAGAAAGGATTTGGATCACCTAAATAATCTCTATCTAATCCGCTTGGCTCCACTTTGCCATCACCATTGATGTCTTTGAATACATACTTACCTTGGTCAGTTACTGATTCAACAACACCACCGTAGAATACACCCACCGGCTTACCCACTTCTAACACAGAGAAATCAACCGCTGAGGTTCCACGCAAGAAACTTCCTAAATTTGTAGTTAAGAATATGTTTTTTGCAGCCGGGAATTGAGCATTACCAATTGCTGTAACCTCGTTTTTATTAAATGATGCAGCTAAAGTAGCACTCCAATCGAAGTCTTTATTCGCAACAAATTGATAAGTAAGCGTTGTTTCCAAACCACGGTTACGGATACTACCTACGTTAGCCAAAATAGTTGGGAATACAAAACCTGCCTCTTGTGGAGCATTCACTCGATATAATAAATCTTTGGTAGATCTTGTGTAAAAATCCAATGAACCAGCCAATTTACCTTTTGATAATGAGAAGTCAACACCCACACCATAGTTTTCATTTACTTCCCACTTTAGGTTAGGATTGGTATTAGATTGAATACCATATGAAGGCAAGTTTGAATCTGTATTTGGATCATAATAAGTACCATTTACACCCCAAGTGGATCTTGCTTGTAATGGAGTAATGTCATTGGAGTTACCAGTTCTACCCCAACCTACTCTTATCGCCATGTTATCAATAATTTGAACATTTTTCAAGAAATCTTCTTTATTAATTGCCCATCTAATTGATGCTGAAGGAAATATACCCCATTTGTTGTTAGTACCAAATTTAGTACTTCCATCACGACGCAAGTTCACGGTAGCAAAATATTTGTCATTTAATGAATAGGTACCTCTACCGAAGAATGATATTAGTTTGTATGCATTTTTATATGAAAACAAACCTGCGTTTAATTGAAGTATACCAATACCTGAACCCAAACTGTTTGAACCTAAATCGTCCGTTAAGAAATTTCTATTCACAGCACCAAATCCACTATTCACTACTTCCTGATAACCATAACCACCTAATAAAGAAAAATTACTTGATGGACTTAATGATTTTACATAGTTCAAAGTAGTTTCTAATTGTTGATCATTTTCATCATTGTAGATTCTTTGACCCGCATTTCCACCAGGTACTTGCAATATGTTTCCTGGAGTAGAAGCAATGTATTCATTTATATCTTTTCCTTGAGTACGTAAAGTACCTGATACTTTAAAATTCAAGTCTTTTGTTAAACTGTAAGTAGCTTGGATATTTCCTAACATATCAAGTATTTTTTCTTGTCTGTTATTTTTCTCAATACGAGCCAATGGGTTAAAGTTTGAGAAAGTACCTGGCAATTGGAAATAAGTGCCATCTGTATTGTAAACTGGGTCGGTTGGACGCATGTTATAAGCTAAACCTAATGCCACATCACGAGCGATATCTCCTTTTGATTGAGAAATTGCGAAGTTGTATCTAACATTCAATTTACCGTTCAATGCTTTTGAATCCATGTTCAAACGAGCATTTACTCTATCTTTACCAGAACCCAACAATGTACCAATTTGGTCTAAATAACCAACAGAAACACGGTATGAAGAGTTTTCACCCCCACCAGAAATACCAACGTTATGGCTTTGGCTACGTGCAGTACGAGTAATTACATCCAACCAATCAGTATTAGCACCTAGATCCGTAAAAGTTGCATTGTATTTTTTTGCAGCCTCTCTAAATTGTGAGCCATTCATCAATTCAGGACGTTGAGCGATAGTTTCCATACCAACAAATCCATTGTAATCAACAGTAGGCACACCAGATTTACCTCTTTTAGTATTAATCAAAATTACACCGTTTGCACCTCTAGAACCGTAAATAGCAGCAGATGAAGCATCACGCAAAACATCCATTGTTAAGATATCATCTGGAGCAATGTTTTCAATAGGTGCTCCAATTACGCCATCAATTACATACAATGGCTCAGAACTACCTGACAATGAACCTGTACCTCTTAAACGTACAGTAGGGCGTGAATTCGGATCTCCAGAAGATTGAGTAATTACTAAACCTGCCACTTTACCTTGTGCAGCTTGCAAAGGATTAGTTACCACACCTGCATTAAATTCTTTCGAACCTAAGCTGGTTACTGTACCAGAAATTTCTTTTCTTTTCTGTGTACCATAACCTACCACGATTACTTCTTCGATAGTTTTAGCATCAGTTGCCAAAGCCACATCAATTTCAGTTTTGTTACCAACCACAATTTGTTGTGTAAGATAACCTACAGAACTAATTACTAGAGTAGCTCCCGCTGGAACTGAAATTTTAAAGGCACCGTTTACATCTGTTACTACACCTTTGGTAGTACCTTTGATAGCAATGCTAGTTCCTGGGATTCCGGTGCCATCAGAGGCATCTGTAATTTTACCTGAAACCATCGCCTCTTGAGCATAAAGACTCGAAGAAACCAAAATCGTTACTGCAAAAAACATTGCTTTTAAGCTGTTTTTTGCTGAAACTAGCCGCTTGGTGCGGTTAAACCATTTGAAATAATGATCCATCATAGGTTAAATTGAAAATGTTGAAAATTGGTTAATAAAAAAGGAATTAATCAGTCAAAAAGGTCTTAAAAATTTCATTAATTCATTTCTTGAAATAATTAAAATAATTCAATGAAATACAAAAAAAGCCTCCTTTAGAAGTACAAATTTGGTTTAATTATTTATAAAATTCAATTATTTATCCAAAATATTTTATTTTATTAAGCCTGTAAATACAAGTTTTAATTGTAATGATTCTATAATGCAACTTGAATAGACAAGTTGTTCAAAATTTCTATTTTCTATACTCAAATAGTACTATAAAGGCATTTAGTGATACTAGAACGATACTTTACTCAACTAATAATCCCTCTAAATATTAACAATCTATTGTATTTTTCTTAGAAAAAAAATATTTAACTTTTTTTATTATCTATCCAAAATATGCCTTCATTAATGCAAAAACAGAAATAATTGCATCTTTGAATGATAATATAAATATAAAAATAATTCAATTTTACAAATATTTAGCTCTGATAAGTAATTGAAAACCATAGTGTATTATGGAATTCCCATTTTTTTTACTATCGAAATAATTCTTTTCTTAAAAATTGTCCTTTAAATGGAATTTTCTAAATTAAAACTAGAAATATCATTCACGAAACTACTATTTGGATTTCTTGCCGTTATATTTGAACCTTTAAAAAGGTTTTTGTTGCAATTTTTTTTTACGAAATGAGTATTATTCAATCAGATTTAGAAAATATAAGCCATCAATTAGAAGGGGAATTTCATTATAGTAAATTAATGAAAACACTTTATGCTACGGATGCTTCTGCTTACCGTGAAATGCCTTTAGCAGTTGCTATGCCCAAATCTATTTCTGATATCAAAAATTTGATCCAGTTTGCTAGAGAAAAAAAGACCTCTATCATACCTCGCACTGCTGGCACTTCGTTGGCTGGCCAAGTAGTAGGCAATGGAATAATTGTTGATGTATCGAAATACTTTACCAAAATATTAGAAGTAAACGCTGAAGAACATTGGGTAAGGGTGCAACCTGGAGTAGTACGTGATGTTTTGAACATTGAATTAAAAAAGCATGGTTTATTTTTTGGTCCAGAAACCTCCACAGCCAATCGAGCAATGATTGGTGGAATGGTGGGAAACAATTCATGCGGTTCAAATTCTATAGTTTACGGCTCCACAAGAGAACATATTTTAGAAGTTAAAACTATTCTAGCAGACGGCTCAGAAGCTATTTTCTCCAATACTGATTTAAATAATCTGAATTTAAATGGCTTAGAAGGTAATATTTATAAAAAAACAATTGAAATTCTTGATGATGAATTTAATCAAAAAGAAATTGAAAGGGAATTTCCAAAACCTTCAGTTGAAAGACGCAATACAGGCTACGCATTGGACATGTTATTGCAATGTGAGCCTTATAAAAAAGGAGGAAAACCTTTTAATTTATGCCAATTAATAGCTGGATCAGAAGGTACATTATGTTTTTTGACCGAGATAAAGCTGCATGTCAATGACCTCCCACCCAATTTAATCGGTCTTACTTGTGTACACTTTAATACAATTGATGAAGCTTTAAGAGCTAACTTAATTGCCCTCAAATATAAACCATCTGCATCAGAGCTGATGGATCATTATATATTGGAATGTACAAAAGCCAATAAAGAACAAAGTCAAAATCGATTTTTTGTCGAGGGAGATCCAGGAGCTATTTTAGTAGTTGAATTTCGGTCGGAAAATTTAGCGGAAATAGAACAAAAAGCGAAAGCCATGGAAGCTGATATGCGAGCGGCAGGATTCGGCTATCATTTCCCTTTGATAACTGGGCCTGATACCAAAAAAGTATGGGATTTACGAAAGGCTGGCCTCGGCCTTTTGGCGAATTTACCAGGCGACGAAAAAGCAGTTGCAGTAATTGAAGATACGGCGGTTGATGTCAACGATTTACCAGATTTTATTCGGGAGTTTAATGAAATATTGTCAGCTAATGGCATGTATTCTGTACATTATGCCCATGCGGGTTCGGGTGAAATTCATTTGCGACCAATCATTAATTTAAAAACAGTTGAGGGGAATCAGCAGTATAGAATGATTGCTGAAAAAATAGCCACTTTAGTAAAAAAATATAAAGGATCACTATCGGGGGAGCATGGCGATGGGCGATTAAGGGGGGAATTTATCAAACAAATGGTGGGGGAGCATAATTATGGTCTCATGAAACAAATTAAACAAATTTGGGATCCATACAATATTTTCAATCCCAATAAAATTGTGGATACTCCCCCAATGGATACTTTTTTACGCTATGAGCCAGGCCAAAAATCACCAGAATTAAAAACAAAATTCAGATATCACGATCAAAATGTACTCCAACATGCCGAGCAATGCAATGGTTCGGGTGATTGTCGCAAAACCCCTGCCAGTGGGGGCACGATGTGCCCGTCATTTATGGCCACCAGTAATGAGAAAGAAACTACTCGAGCCAGGGCTAACATTTTACGAGAATATTTAACGAAAGGTATTGATAATCAGGGTATTATCGGTAAAGACAATCATACAAATCAAACTACCGCCAAAGAAGTAAAAGAAGTGCTGGACCTTTGTTTGCTCTGTAAAGGTTGCAAAAATGAGTGCCCGTCTAATGTAGATATGGCTAAGTTGAAAATGGAGTTTATGTACCATTATAATCGAGAAAATGGAATGCCGATTAGGAGCTGGTTAATTGGTAATTTTTCTAAACTCTCACAACTTTTTTCTACGATTCCTTGGGCCTATAATTTAGTTTTTGATACTCCTTTTCTAAGAAAAATTGCGAATACAATGGTTGGGTTTCATCCTGATCGAACGATGCCACTTTTGGCAAAGCAAACAATGAAAAAATGGATTTTAAAAAATAATTCATCGCTCATCACTCATCATTCTTCACTTAAAATTGTAAATCTTTTCGTTGACGAATTCACCAATTATAATGATGTTGAAATTGGCATAAAGGCAGTAAAACTTTTACAAAAGCTTGGTTATCAAGTGGTAATACCAAAGCATGTAGACTCAGGGAGGCCTCAACTTTCCAAAGCAATGTTAGATAAGGCCAAAGAATTGGCGAATCAAAATGTAACTTTGTTATCGAATATCATCAATGAAAATCAGCCATTAATTGGCATTGAGCCATCAGCCATACTTACTTTTCGGGATGAATACCCTGATTTAGTTGATGTGGATTTAGTGGAAAAAGCTAAGAATTTAGCCGAAAATGTGTTTACAATTGAAGAATTTTTAGCCAAAGAAATAGAGGCTAAAAGAATTTCAAAATCAAGTTTTACAAATGACAAAAAATTAGTAAAACTACATGGGCATTGCCAGCAAAAAGCCATAGTCGGATTAGTGCCCGCCAAAAAAGCCCTGAGCCTTCCACAAAATTACGAAGTGCAGATTATCCCCTCAGGTTGCTGTGGCATGGCAGGATCCTTTGGTTATGAAAAAGAACATTTTGAAATATCCAATCAGGTAGGAGAACTGGTTTTGTTTCCTGCCATAAGAAAATTAGAAAATGATACTCTTATTGCAGCTTCAGGCACAAGTTGTAGGCACCAGATTCATGATGGCACAGGCAAGAAAGCCTTACATGTAGTGGAAATTTTGTACAATGCTTTGATTTAGTGTTTATCTTATTCATAAACGATAAAATAAATCGCTTCATTGAAATGTAAACACGGATAAGAACAAAACCGCATTATATCTAAATTAACAAAAAATCTAAATCAATTTTAAAAATGAAAAACTATTTGATGTTCTTATTTATGTCAATTTCAATTATTACCGAGGCAGTAAGTCAAGTAAAACAAAAAAATGATCCTATCAAATATTTATTCGTTGGCACCTATACCGGCAAAGGAAGTGAAGGAATATATGTGTATAAATTCAATACCAAAACCGGAGATTTTAAAGCTATTTCCAATACAAAAGGAATTAAAAATCCATCATTTCTAGATTTTTCTCCCAATCACAAGTTTGTTTATTCGGTAAACGAAACGGGTAATTTGGGAGGAATTTCAGCTTTTGAATTTAACCTAAAAACTGGCGAATTGAAGCTTTTAAACTCATCATCCGCAAATGGGGATCATCCTTGCCACCTTTCAATGAATGCCGATGGAAAGCATTTGGCAACTGCCAATTATACGGGAGGTAACTTATGCCTCTTTGAAATAAATGCTGATGGAAGCCTCAAAGAAAATCCGCAAGTGATTCAGCATCTAGGAAGTGGGCCAAAAAAAGATCGGCAAGAAAAACCTCATGTACACTCAGTAAACTGGGCACCCAACCAAAAAGATTTGTATGCAGTAGATCTTGGAATCGACAAAATAATGCACTACAAGCTTGAAAATGGTAAATTAATAACTGGTAATCCTGAGTTTACACAAGTATTGCATGGAGGGGGGCCGAGGCATTTTACCTTTACTCCCAATGGTAAATTTGCTTATGTAATTCAGGAGTTAAGCAATAGCATTACCACTTTTAGACACGATAACGGACTCCTGAAACCTATTGATAGTTCACCAACTTTGCCAGCTGATTATATGGGCGAAAATTCTACTGCCGACATCCATGTTTCGCCTGATGGTAAGTTTTTATACGGTTCAAATCGAGGGCATAACAGCTTGGCTATTTACTCCATCAATCAAGTGGATGGTAAACTGCAAATGGTTGGCAATCAGTCGGTTTTAGGGAAAACACCTCGCAATTTTATGATCGATCCAACTGGCAATTTTCTATTGGCAGCCAATCAAGATTCAGATAATATCGTGATTTTCAAAAGAAATAAAGCAACTGGAAAATTAATTGCAACTGGGAAAGAAATCAAAGTTTCGATGCCAGTTTGTTTAAAAATGATGTAGAATTTAAGTTAAGATTTTTCTGCTTTTTCCTATTTACGCTGATAAGTTTTTGAAATTTATCAGCGTTTTTTATTCGAAAAGAAAACCTTAATTTTATATAAATATTTATCCTAAAGATGTCCACTCAAAACACCATTACCTGCCCTAACTGTAAGCATGAATTTGCCATTGAAGCCGCTTTGAAAAATAATCTCGAAAAAGAAGTTTCTGAAAAAATGAGGGCTGAATTCAATCAAAAAGCTAGCGAATGGCAAAAAGAACAGACTTTAAAATTAAGCCAAAAAGAAGCCGAAATTGAAGCTAAATTAAAAACACAACAAACTGAAAATGAAGCGATTTTACAAAAAAAATCGGCTGAAATGCTGGAGCAAATCAAGCAAAAAATTCAGCTTGAAAATGCGGAAATGATTTTGGCTCTCAAAAAAGACAATGAAGAGCAAACTCAAAAAATTTCAACACTCAAAAAGCTAGAAGTTGAGTTTATGGAAAAAGAAAAAGCACTAAGAGAGGAAAAGGAAAATATGGAATTAGTGATGAAAAAGCAGCTTTTGGAGTCAACCATGGTTTTAGAAGAAAAGATAAAAAAGGAAGAAACTTCAAAAAATGAACTCAAATTTAAAGAGTATGAAAAACAACTAGAAGACCAAAAAAAGTTAGTCGAGGAGATGCGCCGAAAAGCAGAGCAGGGCTCTATGCAATTGCAGGGGGAAGTACAAGAACTGGCTATTGAAGAATGGATCGAATCAAAGTTTCCTTATGACCAATTGGAGGAGATAAAAAAGGGGGCACGTGGAGGCGATTGTGTTCAGGTGGTTTATGATCGAAATGGCCAAAACTGTGGAAAAATCTATTATGAAAGTAAAAGAACGAAAGATTTTCAACCTACATGGATCGAAAAATTCAAAGTAGATATGCGAGAAATAGGCGCAGATATTGGGGTAATTGTAACCCAAACCATGCCTAAAGACATGCCAAGATTTGGCGAAAAGGAAGGCATTTGGATTTGCACCTATGACGAGTTCAAGGCACTCTCTTATGTATTGAGAGACAGCCTTTTACGAATGAGCTCAGTAAAAATAGTGCAGGCTAACAAAGGAGATAAGATGAGTGTATTGTACGACTATCTGACCAGCGCCGAATTCCGAATGAGTGTTGAATCGATAGTTGAAGGTTTCAGTGCGATGCAAGATGGATTGAACAAAGAAAAAAGAGCTATGCAAAGCATTTGGAAAGCCCGTGAAAAACAAATTGATAAAGTAATCAGTTCCACCATCAATATGTATGGAAGTGTGAAAGGTATCGCAGGCTCAGCCGTGCAAGATATCAAAATGCTTGGTTTCGACGAAGAAACTTTTGAGGAAGAACTATGAAGATTTTCGAAAAAATTAGCTAACAGATAACCAGAATTCTATTTAAAATCCTTAATAAAATTTCCTTTATGCAATATATTTATTTTATTCTAGCCTTTTTATGTGGAGCCGTTTACCCTGTCCAAGGGAGTTTCAATGGCCGCCTTTTAACACATGTGGGGCATCCCATTATTACCGCCATTATCTCTTTTATAGTTGGCTTGATTGGCTTAATTGCGGTTGCGGTTATTAATCGTGTTCCTTGGTCACAAATTTCAGAGGCCAAAAATGTGCCTTGGTATGCTTGGACGGGCGGATTATTAGGAGCCTTTTATATTTCAACAGTGGTAATCGTTTTGCCAAGACTTGGCATGGTCATGACTTTTAGTTTAATTATAGCTGGACAAATTGTACTTTCAATTCTCATGGATCATTTTGGTTTATTGGGCAATGCTGTAAAGGAAATTTCGTTAGGAAAAGTAGCGGGTCTGCTATTGTTGGTTTTGGGCATTATACTTATCAGAAAATATTAATTTTTTTTTAACAGTTACAACCTTTCACTGCCAAGGCCTGTCTCTGATATAAATAAATGGATTCAAATGAAAATTATCAGTGTTTTAGTTTTAGCAATTTTAGGTTTGATAGGAAGCTGTGCAAATGATAAAACCATTGCAGAAAATGAATCCAATCAATATTCCAATTTATTGGTTGGAAAATGGAAGGCTGTGAGTTTATTTCTAAGTGATGCCAGTACTGGGGTATGTCACCAAGAAAAGTTAAATAAAGAAGTAACCTTCGAATTTAAAAATGAGCTAAAAGAGGACAAAATTAGCTATTCATTTGGTGGAGATGCTCCCGTTAACCAATATTTCGGCTCCATCACTTTCAATAGTTTTGATGAAAAAACCAATATTGGCAAAATAACTATTCAGTCATTAGGTGGTACCAAAATGGCAGGAAGCCCAGAAATGATGACCTGTGAGCAGAACTTCTATAATATGCTTAGTGAAAGTACTGGCTTTCAGGTATTTAAGGAAAACCCAAGTCGACTTCACATTGGTCGAATCAAAGAAAATGATTCCCCTTCCAGAGATGGAGGTACTTATTATGTATTCGAAAAAATAAAATAAAAGCTAATCAATTATTTCAATATATTAAAAAAGCGATGCGAAGGTATCGCTTTTTTAATGACAAATGCCCCTCAATTAAAACCTGAAATGCTGATTAGTTAAAATATAAATTTGTAAATTTACATTAATTTTTATTGGATAATTAAAAGCATTTTTAACATTTTGTCATGAACTAAATTATTCAAGATTGGATTAAAAACAGAATATTTCAGTTCAATTAAGCCCCATTTCATTAAAATAACCATTATAACATTTGAAAAGTGAAAAAACAAATTTTACTATTTAGCACCCTCCTATTAATATTTTCTTGCAAAAAGAAAAACGAAAACTTTAAAACAGAAGCGGCCAATGCTGATTTTTTGAGAGAGGTAGAAAAGCAGGTAACTCAAGTAATGGTCCATGATATTTTTTCCCCTCCTGTAGCAAGCAGAATCTATTTTTATTCAAGTTTGGCTGCCTATGAAGCCCTGGTGCCAGGTTTTCCAAATTTTCAATCGATGGCTGGTAAAATCAATAAATTTAAGCCCACACCACAACCAGAATCTGGAAAAGAATACAGTTTTGAAATTGCTGCTCGCACCGCCTATTTGAAAATTGGCAAAACCCTGACTTTCAGTGCCAACCTTTATGATGAATTTGACAAAAAAGAGGCAGCTAAATACGAAAAAATAGGAATACCATCCGATGTAATGGAGCGATCTATTGCTTATGGTGAGGCTGTGGCTAATCATATTTTAGATTATTCTAAAGGTGATAATTACAAACAGACAAGAGGTTTTAGGTATACAGTAACCCAAGAAAAAGGAACTTGGGTGCCCACTCCGCCAGGCTATATGGATGGTGTGGAACCTTATTGGAGTACCATAAGGCCTGCCACTTTGGACACTTCTTCTCAATTTGCCCCTGAAAAGCCATATGAATATAATATGAAAGATAAAAACTCTCCTTACTATAAACAGGTGATTCAAGTCCATCAAGCCATTAAAAATCTCACTGATGAGCAACGGAATATTGCAAACTTTTGGGATTGCAACCCTTTCAAACTTAATGTTACAGGCCATGCGATGTTTGCCACCAAAAAAATATCCCCAGGCGGGCATTGGATGAGTATTGTAAACCAAATTTCGAAAGCCAAAAAATTGAATATGATGGAAACTGCCGAAGCCTATTTACTGGTTTCTATGGGTATTTATGATGGCTTTATTTCCTGTTGGGACGAAAAATATACTTATAAAACTGTAAGACCAGAAACTGTAATAAATATGGAAGTGGATAAGGACTGGATACCAACTTTACAAACACCTCCTTTCCCAGAATATACGAGTGGTCATAGTGTTGTCTCTGCAGCCTCAGCGGCTGCTCTAACAAAATTATTTGGAGAAGATTTTGCATTCGCAGATTCTACCGAATTGCAATTTGGCCTTCCTGTGCGTACGTTTAAATCTTTCGAAATGGCTGCTAATGAAGCCTCGATCAGTCGATTTTATGGTGGTATACATTTTATGCCAGCTTTAGATAATGGCCTTAAACAGGGCAAGAAAGTCGGAGAATGGGTACTTACAAAGGCTAAAACCAGAAAATAGCAGCAAATATTTACTGGCAAACTAAATTTTATTTGTGTTGATTGAACTTTAAATAAACCCTATTTTTTATTATAGAAATGAAAAAAATAATTGTACTCGCTATTACTTTTTACTTTTCAATTTCAATCACATTTTCGCAGTCCACTTGGAACATCGAAGCAAAAAATATAGACCCCTCTAACTACTTTGGTGTAACGGTTGCCAATGGTATGGTGGGAATTGTATCAGCTCCAGACCCATTGAAAGTAAAAGAAACTGTCTTAAACGGAGCTTTTGATACTTATGGCCGTGGAAGAGTATCGAACATCATGAAGGTTTTTGATTTTGCAAGTATGGATTTGGATGTAAATGGCAAAAGATTAACAGCCAAGGATATCTCAAATTTCATACAGAATTTAGATATGAAAAATGCAGAATTTAATACCACATTTGATTATCAGAATTTAATTTCGGTAAAGCAAACCATTTTGGCATTACGCCATTTGCCTTATACTTCACTTATCCAAATTGAAATAAAAGCAAAAAAGGATGTCGAAATTACTCCGCACAGTATCTTAAGTACTCCTGAAAATTTGCGTGATGTAAAAAACATGTATCATGTAATTGATAGGCCGCACGCCCTTATTCCATTGATGACTTCAGTGGCCAAATCACCCACTGGAAAGCTAACCTTGGCAGCATCTAATTCAATAATTTTTGAAGAGCCCCGTGGACAAGAACCAGCCCTCACACATGAAGAATGGGATACAGGAATGCATAGACTCAAGTTTAACAAAAAACTGATAGCTGGAGAGACCTATCGCTTTGCGGTTGTAGCTTCAGTAATTGGCTCTAATCAAGTGGCTGACCCACATAGCGAGGCGGAAAGATTAACTATATTTGCTGCTCTGGAAAAAACTGAGCGACTTAAAAGTAAACATCGCAATGAATGGGAAAATCTGTGGGAATCTGATGTATTAGTAGAGGGCGATGATGAATTACAAAGAGATATACATTCAGCTATTTATCATCTTTACTCATTTTGTAGAGCGGGTCAGGCTTATAGTTTATCACCAATGGGGCTTTCTGGCCTTGGTTACAATGGCCACGTATTCTGGGACACCGAACTTTGGATGTACCCCCCACTCCTCCTTTTGCAACCTGAAATGGCAAAATCAATCTTAGAGTATCGATTTCAAAGATTAGAAACTGCGAAAAAAAATGCAAAATCACATGGATTTAAAGGAGCTATGTTCCCTTGGGAATCCGATGACGATGGTCAAGAATCAACGCCAGTTTGGGCCTTGACAGGCCCATTTCAGCATCACGTAACTGGTTGTGTAGGTCATGCATTTTGGAAGTATTATGAATTAACTGGCGACAAAATATGGTTAAAAGATCGTGGTTATCCAGTGCTCAAAGAAGTAGCCGACTTTTGGGCAAGTCGAGTGGAAAAGGGAACTGACGGCAAGTATCATATCATTAACGTTGTCTGTGCTGATGAATGGGCTGAAAACGTAGATGACAATGCCTTTACTAATGGAATAGCCAAAACAGTGCTTATGTATGCAACTTATGCTGCTGAAGAGTTGAAAATTGAACCAGATCCAGCCTGGGAGAAAATAGCCAAAGACATCGTAATCCTTAAATTTCCTGACGGAACTACTAAAGAACACGCAACTTACAATGGCGAATTAATCAAACAAACTGATGTAAATCTGCTTTCCTTTCCTTTAACAGAAATTAATAAACCCGACGATATTCGAAGAGATCTTGAGTACTATGAAAAAGTATTGGCAGGAAATACCAAAGAAAGACCAAATGACTCTCCAGCAATGGCTCAAGCTATTTTTAGTATTCTTTGGAATCGATTAGGAAATACCGAAAAGGCTTATGAACAATTTAATCGATCTTATGCCCCTAATAAAGTACCTCCTTTTGGAGTATTAGCTGAAACTCCTGGCGGTACCAATCCTTATTTTGCTACGGGAGCAGGTGGATTTCTTCAAAATCTAATTTTTGGATTTGGTGGAATGGACCTTTCAGAAGATGGCTTAATGCAAATTAAAGGGATACAAATTCCTAAGCAATGGAAAAGTCTTACAATAAAAGGCGTTGGAAATAAAAATGAAACTTTCTTAGTTAAGTAAACCTCTTTTTTCCCTGAAAAATCTCCAAAATCGACTACTGCCTTAGACCTTGATACTATTTTTCTAATCCTTATTCCTCGAGATTAAAGATAGGTTTTGTAAAATCATTTAAATATAAAGGGAGCGGACTTTGGATAGCCAAATTTCTAATGAGGAAGTATTTTTTGTTTTGATGATTTCAAATAGATTGAAAAAAATTTGGAAATCACTTTCAAACTTACGAAAACAATCACAATTAAGCTTATCAAGCTAGTTTTGTATTCTTTTGTTGGGTAAAGAATTGCAGTCAAAACAGTTTGTTGAGTACTAGTTGTCTAGTCTTTTCGTAAAAGTTGACAGAGAGAAATAGGCTAAATACCTATCGAAAACCCAAAAAATTAAAACAGAATTGTTACAAAAAAGCAATGCCAAATCTTAAAGACTTGGCATTGCTACTTTAAATTAATATTTCATCTATTCTTATTCTACCAACCAGGATTTTGTTGTGTTTTCAAGGTTGGATTATTATTGATTTCTTCCACCGGTAAAGGCCAAATAAATTTAAAGCTTGAGTACGGTACTGCTGGCAACATTGTATAAGTAGTTGTTGGCAGATTAGTATACAAATTAGTAAAAGTAAGTGTGCGGCTAGCTTTCGCTGGGATACCTTTTGCACTGAAATCGGGATCAGTGGCCAAGCGATGAATGTCCAACCAACGCATACCCTCTGCCAAGAACTCGATTCGACGCTCATTTAAGATTGCCTGAACTAATTCCTTGTTTGTGGTAAAACTTTCTGCTGTATATCGGCCTGGGCCTTCAGGAACTGCTCTATTACGAACTGCATTCAACAATTGTAAAGCACGTGCATCTACACCAGTAGTAGTACGTGCAATAGCCTCGGCTGCATTTAATAATACCTCAGCATATCTTATGATTGGTGCATTGTCTGTTCTAGCTGTAGCATCTGCATATTTTTTTGAAAAATAGGCCCCACGGCCAGGTGAAGAGGCTCCATCTTGAGTAACCATATTAGATGATTTACGATAATCATCAGCAGGAAAAAATGATTGATTCCAAATTAATGGACTGATTCCAACTATACCACGACCACCACTAAGTGAAGCAATATACATGGCAGGAGCAGCACCATTTACACCACCATTGTCCACATCATTATTTTCGATTGAAAATATTGACTCCACATTTGATTTGTTAGCACCTGCAAATGGTCCCATTGGATTTGCCGTTAATGCATAATTACCAATTGAACTTACCAGATTGCCTGTTGTAGGCACTAATTTATTAGCTTCTGTAATTACATCGGCCCAATTGTTTTGGTGAAGTCTTATTCTAGTTTTCAATGCAATAGCCGCTCCTTTGGTCGCTCTTGTAATCGCTCCTTTGGTACGGGTAGCAGGTAGGTTTGCCTCTGCAAAATCTAAATCAGCCAATATTTTTGTGTAGCATTCTGCTACAGTATTGCGGCCTAACTTACTGGCTTCATCGACAGAAATACCTGAGGAAGTACCAACTGGTTGATCACGATAAGGAACACCACCAGCTGCTGTAGTTGGTGCATCGCCAAATGGTCTTGAAAAATTTGCCAATAGATAAAAATGACCCATTGCTCTCAAAAATCTCAATTCAGCTTCATAGCTTAATTTGGAGGCTGCTGTTAAACTACCCCCTTCCGTAGCATTTTTAACGCCGTCAATAACTACGTTTGCTCGATTGATCATCGCATAAGTAGTTTGCCAGAAGAATCCATTATTCGGAGAAGTAGCATCATAAGTACCATCGTATGTTACACCATAAAATGCAGCTACAGAAACCATATCTTCTCCACGGCAATCACCTTGCTCTAAATGAGCAGCTCCAAAAGGATACCCCCTTACGGCTCCCCCTGCATAAAAACCTGATTGTGCACCATCATACACACCAGCCACCGCTAACTCAATTCTTTCTGGGGTTTCAAAAGCAGTAGATTCTGAAAGTGCGTCAATAGGCTGCAATTCAGTAACATCACAAGCTGTTGCAAAGGCCAATACAGCACCAAATGCAATAATATTTTTATATGATTTTATTTTCATTGTAATAGTATTTTAATTGTTTGATGAAATTATAGACCAACATTTAATCCAAAAGTAAGTACTCTAAATTGTGGATTTGTATTGTAATCAATTCCATAAGTTTGGTTTACATTACCATTTGCGTTCAATTCTGGATCTAAGCCTTTATATTTTGTGAATGTAAATGCGTTTTGAATTTGACCAAATACACGAACACTTCTAATTCCAATTTTCGCTGCATTCAAGAAATTTTTAGGAATAGAATAGCCCAAAATAATGTTTTGAATTTTGAAAAAGTCGCCTTTTTCTACAAAACGGCTAATAGCGCTTCCATTAAAATTAATAATATTTCCATTATTCAGCACCATTTTTGGGGTATCGGTTACCTGACCTTCTGTATTCCAACGGTTCAGTATTTCCGCTCCATTGTTATTAAAATCCTGATTCAACAACGTTTCTTGGCGAGTAATATTCATGATTTTATTACCACCTGAAAAACGTGAAAATATTTCTAAATCAAGGCCTTTATATTTAAACGTATTAGTAAAACCACCAAACCATTTAGGATTAGTGTTGCCTAATACCTTTCTATCACCTTTATCAGCCACGTCAGCTGAAGCCAAAGCAGCACCAGTAGTATTAGTTATTACTGAAGGAGCTGCAGGATCATAAAAACTGTAAGTTCCTGTAGATGCATTTCTTTGAACAATTCTACCATCGCCCTTATAAAACATTGGAAAACCATTAGCCGAATTTACTCCTGCACTTTCGTAACCATATAAGGCTGCAACAGGGTCCCCTACTCTCACAATATGATAGTTTGAAGGGAAAATTGGTTGATCTTTGCCATCAATACCTTTGTTCAAAGCTAAAACCTTATTTTCATTTGTTGAGAAGTTTAAGTTTACATCCCAGCTGAAATTATTCTTTTTGAGTGCTTCCACATCTAAATTAAATTCATAGCCTCTGTTGTAAAGGGAGCCCACGTTTTTAGTTATTGAATTGTTTGGCACTCCTAATGAAGGTGCTGTTGGTGCTGCTAATATCAAATCCGACACATCATTGTTATAATATTCTGCCGAAAATACAATTTTGTTGTCCAAAAAGCTCAAATCGATACCATAGTTATATTGTGTACTTGACTCCCATTTTAAGTCCCCATTACCCGCTTGTGTAAAACCTACTCCATTTTGTGAGCCATATTGTGCCGCACCAAATAGACCTAAATACGGAAAGCTTCCAATGTCAACGTTTCCAACTTGAGCATAACTGGCTCTTAATTTTATATCATTAACTACTTTCACAAGACCTGAATTTTTGTAAAACTCCTCATTCGAAATTTTGTAGGCTAGTGATCCACCGAAGAAATTACCACGACGATTAGTTATTGGTAAATCTGAAATACCATCATTTCTACCTGAGAATGTTAAGAAATATTTGTTGTTATAGTCATATTGAATACGGCCAAAATAAGAATCAAAGCCTGTATTGCTACCACCACCAGATACTGAAGGCACTGAAAAGCTACCAGTAATGATATTTTCTTGCTGAAAGAAACGGTCTGAGAAATTTGAAGCACCTGCTGTAAATGAAGAAACTTTTTGTTTCTGATATTCAACACCTGCTGTAAGGTTGAAAGAATGTAAGCCGAAATCTTTTAAGTAGTTAATTGTATTTTGCCAATTCCAACGAGATACATTTCTTGATACTTGGTTATTCACACCATTTGAACCACGTCCATCACCATGGCGAGGGTCATAGGCCAAAAAGCTACGAACATCTGTATAATCAATACCAATCATTGATTTGATAGAAAGACCATCAAATGGCTTTATTTCTAAATAATTAGTAGATAATGCTCGGCCAATTTGTGCATTAAACTTGTTATTGTCCAACACAAATTGAATATTAGTATAGTTATTATCAATATTACGTTTGTTGGCACCAGAACCCAAAACCGCACCATCAGGTGAAATATTATAGCCAGTAGCGGTGGTCGCATCATAAATTGGCACGTTTGGAAACAAACGAGCGGCATTCGTTAAGTTACCTGATAATGCATTAGATCCTGTATTCAATCCATTATTTTCAGTACGAGTAATTTGCAATTTTGTACCAATTGTTACGAATTTGTTGAAATTATGATCCAAATTTGAAGTAAAATTGTATCGTCTTTGTGCATTTTGCTGAATGGCACCATCTTGTTTACTGTATCCTAATGAGAAATAGTAGTTAGTTTTTTCCAAACCACCACTAAAGTTTACATTATATTGTTGAGCAATACCCTGACGTAAAATTACATTTTGCCAATCAGTTTCAGTTCCTTTTCCATCTAAAAAGGCAAGGTCTGCAGCACCGCCAGCATTTTTCACTTTTTCATTTTGAATTTGAACAAATTCAGCAGCATTTAATAAATCAAAACGATTTACCGCATTTGTCGTTCCATAATTTACATCAAAATTCACTTTCATTGGGCTATTTTTAGTACCTTTTTTAGTGGTAATTAAAATCACACCATTGGTGGCTCTTGAACCATAAATAGCAGTTGCGGCACCGTCTTTCAATATTTCTAACGATTCAATATCATTTGGATTGATATCTGCAAGCGGGTT
>JAZKGO010000077.1:0-18671 GCA_040385875.1 Bacteroidota bacterium | reverse complement strand
GTTAGTTTTGATTTTTTCTGCACACCATAACCAATCACCACCACTTCATTCAGATTTGAGATATCAGTTTGTAATGAAACATTGATAAGGTTACTGTTGCCGACTTTAATTTCTTGTTTATCGAAACCAAGGAAGCTAAACACAAGAGTTGCATTGGGTGAAACGGTAACATTATAGACACCTTCACCATTTGTAGTTGAGCCTTTAGTGGTGCCTTTTATCGCCACACTAACACCTGGAAGTGGTGTGCCGTCCTCCGAAGATATTACTTTTCCTGTGACTGATTTTTCTTGGCCAAACAGGACATTAGCCCAAATTAGCATAGTGCTAATGAGTAGTACTTTTCTCATAAGTTGTTAAAATTTAGTATGAAAATGAAATTTTTAATTTGCAAAGATAATTCCATAAAAAAACAAATGCAAAAAATGAAACGATATATGAGCGAATTGTAATTTTATTGTTAATTAATAATCCTTTGTTCGATAAACTCAAAAAAACTTAGATTGTTAGATTTTTTTGAAGGCCCTTAATATTTAAAAAACTTAGTTAGATTGTCTTACTATCTAACTATTAAATAGTTAGATAAGAAATATTTCAGAAAAATCTGTTTGTAGTTCTAAAATTTTTCGCAAAAAAAATAAATTTCATTGAAGGGAAAAAACGGGTTTTAATTTCATTATAAGCAAAAAAAAATCTCAGCATAAGCTGAGATTTTTTTAAGTGTTTATATCAAAAAAATTAGATTTTCTTAACATTGATGGCATTTAAGCCTCTTTTGCCTTCTGTTACCTCGAAAGATACAGAATCGTTTTCACGTAATGTAAGACCATTTAATCCAGTTACATGTACGAAGATTTCCTCACCAGAACCGTCAGCTACAATAAATCCGAAGCCTTTGCTTTCGTTGAAGAATTTAACTTTACCTGTTTGCATAATAATATAAAAAATTGTTAAAAAAATTAGCCATGCAAAATACATGACAGTTTGCGAACACAAAATTAGTCTAAAGCGTTCAAAAAAAAGAGAATTTTTTTAATAAAATATTCAAAAAATGAATATCTACTAAAAAAACTCTCAATAATTACTAGATTTTAGCAACATTAACGGCATTTAAGCCTCTTTTGCCTTCCACTACATCGAAAGAAACTTTGTCGTTTTCTCTAATATGTAGGCCACCTAGACCCGTAACATGTACAAATACTTCCTCACCAGAACCATCTGTAACAATAAAACCAAAACCTTTACTTTCGTTGAAAAATTTTACTACTCCTGTTTGCATTATAAAAAAAATTAATGTGATAAGTCTCTGAGATTACACACATTAATTATACCCTAAGGAAATCGTAATGGAATGAACTCGTCAAAAAACCTAGTCACGGTTTATTAAAGCACCAAATGTATGTAAAATTTCATACATTTCAACAAATGAAGATAAATTTATTTGATAAAAAGCTAAAAAATTTCTATTTTGCAGGAAAAATATATAATAAACCCATGTTAATAGAAAAAATAAAGACTATGTTTGAGCATCATGCATTCGGTGTTTGCACTCATATTGGTGAAAAGCTGAATATTTCAATTTCAAATATTCGTCTCTATTTTATTTATGCTTCATTTCTAACGCTAGGTTCGCCCATCATAATTTATTTGGTGCTGGCCTTTTGGATGAATATCAAAAAATATATGCGAGAAGCAAAACATCCTACTGTTTGGGAGTTTCAATAATCTGTGGTTTTCCTTTTTATAAATCAGAAAATTTCAAAGAGGATTTTTTTAAATATTCCCAAATTAAACTTTTGGGGATGATAGTGGCAAGATTACTTTTATTTATGGTTATTTTTTTCACTTGATTTCTCTTTTGAATTAAGCTTTTCAACTGCCCATAAAATGAAAAGTGTGCTTTAATTACAGCCAAAAAATTTCCAAATTGTCCTTTTGCTAAATATCCCAATCCTGCAATCCCATCTAATACAAGTCTAAAAAAAATCTTTGGGATGAAATTCTCTTGGGGCAAATTCTTAAAAACCATAGCCAATCCATTTCTGAAATTCAAGTAGGTTTTGAAGGGGTTAGTTGCGGAGAGTGTGCCACCACCAATATGATATACCACTGATTCAGAAGTATATACGATTTCATGACCAGCCAATTGTAACCTCCAACACAAGTCTATTTCTTCCATGTGAGCAAAAAAATCATCATCAAAACCTCTTACTTTGTGAAACAGTTTTGATTTAATGGCCATACAGGCCCCCGAAGCCCAAAATATTTTCGAATGGTCGTCATACTGTCCGTCATCTTTTTCCAAATTACTAATTACCCTTCCTCTACAAATGGGATAGCCAAAAGAATCGATAAATCCTCCAGCGGCACCAGCATATTCAAAATATTCTTTACGATGATAAGATAGAATTTTAGGTTGACAGGCAGCAACATTTGGATTGGCTAATTGATCGATTAATGGTTCAAGCCAATTTGGAGTTACTTCAACATCTGAATTTAGGAGTATAAAATATTCCGCCTCTATTTGTGAAAGTGCTTTATTATAACCTTTCGCAAATCCATAATTAGCAGGAAGTGATATTATTTGAACGGTGGGAAAATTTTCTTGTAAATAAAGTATCGATCCATCCATTGAATGGTTATCAGCAACAATAATACGAGCAGTATGAGGAGTATTTTGAATAACTATTGGTAAAAATTCATTTAAAAAATCTTTACCATTGAAATTTAAGATTACAACAGCAACATTTTGCATTTAGGAAAACAATTTATCTAAACCAGGTATTCCGGGAGGTATTATCCCTTTTGTAGCATTTTGCAATTGGTCTTTTATTTTTTCTTCAACGGCTTCTAGAGCTTTATTGGTTGCTGCTATTACCAGATCTTGAAGCATTTCTTTATCTTCCACTTTAATCAAATCTGGGTCAATCTCAATTTTAAGGAGTTTTCTATTACCATTAATCAGGACCTTTACCATACCAGCACCCGCCTCCGCTTGTTGAGTAATTTGACCGAGTTCCTCCTGAGCTTCTTTCATCTTAGCTTGAAAGTCTTTAACTTTTCCAAGCATACCCATCATATCAAACATAGATTTTTTTAATAAAGTTAGTTATATCACTATTTCTACAAAAATAACTTTTAATTCCTAATCAGTAGCACACTTCCCCTCTTGGTGAAATTACGATGGTTTGAATTGGTAACCTCTACCTGAAAAGCATAAATACCTTCCGGCATATCTATATCAGTATAAATTAATTTACCATTCCACCCATCCTTTCGATGGGCTTGATAATTATCTGAAAAATAAACCAACAAACCATTTCGATCATATATCGCTATATAAAAAGTATAGGCTGCCAAACTTGTGACTTTAAAAGTTTCAGTTTCTGATGGTCCTTTATTATCTGGTGTAAATACATTGGGGTTTTGAACAGATAAATTCTCATTATTTGGAATAAAATTAGAATAAATATATGACCCCTCGCCACCAACCTGTTTGCCTCTAATTCTATAATAATTTGAAGTTTCCGCTTTGTATTTATTTGCTTTTGGAAGAATAAGCAATGTTTTTCTTGGTTCGGCAGATGGAATATCAAAAAATTCAACTTCATAATCGACCACTTTATCATTGTTGATGGTATTCCATAAAAGTTCAAAAGTACCGGCATCTTGTTTTAAAAATATGGGAGCTACGTCAATTGCTGGAGATATATTGGCACAATAATCCTCATATTTTATTCGATAAAAATGTTCCATATTTGATGGATCACTCGTAAGGTCAACAAACTCCCAAGAAAACTTCAATATGCCTGGCTTTCTTTCTAATAATGGGCTTTGTGGCAAAGTAAAATAGGCCCCATTTTGCCCATCTTTTCTTTCAATGATAAACCTTTTCTCTAAAGTTATATCATTAATGGTTTCATCATTTTTCCACACAAGTTTTACTTTATCATTTTCAACAGTTGTGTAGGCCCAGTCTTCAATAAGTATGGGAGGTATTTGTTTGGTATATCCAATATTTCTAATGGTATCAGAAATAGAAATCATTCCATCGATATCAATTTTTACTTGAAATATCTTCACCTCACCACATTTTACAATTGAATTGTATTCTTTTCTGGCACGATAAGGTGCCACTGTTTTAGTGTTAGTTGCAAAATCGTCGATATCATCATTACAAATTGAAGGGGCAGATTCGCAAGTTCCGGAAATAAAAGGCCTAAAGGTTTGAAATTGAAATTCGGTGCCGGGCTGATAACTACCCACTTGAAAGACAATTCTGTTATTAACACTTACAGCGGCTTCATTAGTAAATGGAATGCTACATAGCTCTTTGGTTACCAAAGTGGAAGCACCATTTATCAGTTCTAAATAATAACAATAAATATCATCTCTTACATTAAGGCCTTGTATTGTAGTGGAAATTCTTTGCGTTTGAATGGAGCTGGCATTACCAAAAGTACCCAATGAACTATAACTTCCGGTTGGGTTGGTTTTCATCAATAAATTGGCAACCTTGCCCGCCGGTATTTTGAAAGAAAGGTAAACCGATCCCTTAATTTGAAAAGGCGGAACACCTGATGTATAAAATGCTCTTAAAGTGTCAATCCTAAAATTAGTTTTATCTATTACTTGAGAATAGCTAAAATTAACTACGAAAGAAATAATAAATACTAGAAAATACCCGAAACGAAGCTTAGATTTTAAGAATGACATTCTGTATTATTATTGCAAAAAAGTTCAGGATTTAAATATTACCACCAAATTTATAATTTTTAACAAATAGTTAGGAAAAAATGTATCAAATAAATATTTGATTTCTATATGCCCTAAACGAATAATAAATATTAAAATTGGATATTTCAATGAAATACACCGTAAATTTACGTAAAAAAGCTTTAATATCGTCTTAATGCAAGACGTTAATACAAAAAATGATGAATGAAAGCGTGAATGAAATAAGACTTGATACTATTGAGGAAGCCATAAAAGACATTAAGAATGGCAAAATGATTATTGTGGTCGACGATCAAAGTCGTGAAAATGAGGGAGATATGATTTGTGCTTCGGATTGTATCACTCCTGAAATGGTCAATTTTATGACAAAAGAAGGCCGAGGGTTGATTTGTGTTTCGTTGAATGAGCAACGTTGCAATGAATTGGAGCTTGAAATGATGGTGGGTAAAAATACAGCCACTCATGCAACCGCCTTTACAATATCGGTTGATCTCTTAGGCAATGGATGTACAACAGGTATTTCGGCTAGCGATAGAGCCAAAACAATTAAAGCATTGGTAGATCCCAATACTAAACCTGCCGATTTAGGCCGACCAGGACATATATTTCCTTTAAAAGCAGTAAAAGATGGAGTATTAAGACGTACTGGTCATACAGAAGCCTCAATGGATTTTGCAAAATTAGCTGGCTTTGCCCCTTCTGGCGTCTTAGTAGAGGTAATGAGCGAAAATGGCGAAATGGCAAGGCTTCCTGAATTGAGACAAATTGCTGATAAATTTGATATGAAGTTGGTAAGTATTGAAGATTTAATCGAATATCGGCTAAAAAGTGAATGCCTTATCAAAAGGGAGATTGGAGTGGATATGCCAACAGAATATGGCCATTTTGGTTTAATTGCCTTTAAAAACATACAAACAGGCGATATCCATTTGGCTCTCACAAAAGGTGAGTGGCAATCGAACGAACCCGTGATGGTGAGAGTCCATTCGAGCTGTGTAACTGGTGATATTTTTGGCAGCTGCCGTTGCGATTGTGGCGAGCAATTACAAACAGCCATGAGTATGGTGGAAAAAGAAGGTAAAGGTGTTGTCCTTTATATGTTTCAAGAAGGCCGAGGCATTGGTCTTATTAATAAACTAAAAGCTTATAAATTACAAGAGCAAGGTCGTGATACGGTTGAGGCCAATATTGATCTTGGTTTTCAACCTGACGAAAGAGATTATGGTGTTGGGGCTCAGATTTTGAGAGATTTGGGTATTCGAAAAATTAGACTTTTATCCAATAATCCTAAAAAAAGGGCTGCCTTGTTGGGATATGGACTTGAAATAGTTGAAACTATTCCACTCGAAATAATATCAAATATTCATAATGAACAATATTTGAAAACCAAAAGAGATAAATTAGGCCATAACTTCTTGCAATGGAAATAAGATATCAGAATTATATTATTTATTTACAATAAGTTCCCAGCTTCTTTATCCACCAATAAGAAGCTATTTGGAAGAGTATTCAAAATACTTGAAGGGAGAGCAGTATTGGGTTTTGAGTGGACTGTTTGATGGATTATTTCTGCTTTTTTAGCTCCATTAGCCATTAATATAATGGTCTTGGCTTCTGCGATATGTCTTAGACCTACTGTAATTCCTAAAGCCAAAGGAGTAGAGTTTTTAAAATACTTTTGACCAGTTAAAATAGTTGATTCTGCCAATTTTGAAACATGACAGCCGATAGCAAATGGTGTGCCTGGCTCATTCATGGCTAAATGTCCATTGGTACCAATTCCCAACAAAATCAAATCCAAGCCTCCATTTGAGTCTATTAAGTGGTCTATCTTTTTACATTCAGTTTCCAATTGATCAGATTTTGCATCAAAACAATGAATTTGTTCAGCTTTTAATTCCAATGGAATAAATAATTTTTGAAACATGGTGTAAAAACAAGACCCTTCGTCATTTTCATCCATACCTAACCATTCGTCCAAGCCGACAAAATTTACTTTAGAAAAGTCAAGGTCTTCCCCTTGCTTTACTAAAATCTCAAAAACACCCAATGGGGTATCGCCAGAACCCAAACATATCAAAGAGTCCGGTTTTTTCTGAATTTGATTGACAATAATTTCTGCCACATTTTCACAAAGGGCTGAATAGTCTTCAAAGATTTGTATTTCCATAGTATTTAGAGTTATTCGATTGATTCGTTTGTTGTAAGATTAGTCGGTATCTTTTCTAGCCAATTTCGGGTCAATCACCACCGTCATTTTTGACAAACCTGATACACTAAACCAACCTAATGCTTTCTTTTTAGAAGAAGAGTTGGCATTCAATATATTCGTTGGAAAAGTTGCTGGAGGAGTCGCAAAAAGCCCTTGGTTGTTTTCTTCATTTTCAGCAGCTCTTAAAAAATCAAAATGAGCCTGAGATACTGAATACAATTCAACTCTTGAAGAATCTCCTTCATTGAACAATTGACTACCGATAGCTCTGCGTAGAGGTAAAATAAAAACCAATCCATCAGCTCTGGCACCTGGCTGAAAGGCAGCATCATAAGCGGGCTCCTCACGCTCCAATTCCCATTTTTTCTTTTCTTTATCGTATCGATAGCCTTTAATATAATAACAATCGCCTATTCCCATTAAATCTCTTGCAAAAAATTCAGGCCGAAATCCTTTCTTGGGTTCATCTTCCTCCCCACCAAGATTGTCAGAATTATCCTTAAAAACATAAATCAAAGAATCAATAGCTGGAACTCGATTTAGTTTGGTAGTTGAGGTATAAGTTTCTCCATTGTATTTGATTGACAAAGTATAAATATTACCTATTTTGCCAAATTTATTTCCGGTATTAGGTATAATTTCATAATTGATGGTAGGCTTATTCAAACTATCCAGTTTTTGAACGAACTCAAATCTATTCCCCTCATTATCAATCACTTCAACTACTGCACCAATAGCTGGTGGTGGCATTTTATTGTCAAAATAAGCTTGAGAAACCATCAATTTAATATTTTGAACCCCACCACCATCGTTTAATTGGGCATCCACCACAAGCTTTTCTTCGTTTTTGGGAACATCCACTTGTATCACATCTTCACAAGCACTCAAGCTATAAATCGCTAAAGTGCTTACAATTAGATATTTAATAAAATTATTCATTGATATTTTACAATTAAAATTTAAAGTTATATGTAACTGCTGGCAAAACCGAACCAAAAATAGAAAGCTTAACTGCCTCAGTAATGGTAGAATCATCCGGATTTTGTCTAAAATAAACAGAAAAAGCATTTCTACGATTATAAGTATTGTAAACTGAAAAAACCCAATTGGCTGACCCTTTTTTGAACGGGCCCTTTTTAGCCTGCAAAGTTGCGGACAAATCTAATCGATGATAATTTATCACTCTAGAGTCGTTCCTTGAGCTATTTTCATTGTCTGGCAAAATAAAATTACCATAGACAAATTTACCTCTAGGGAATGAGAAAGGAACACCAGTATAAAAAGCAAAATTACCGGAAAATGACCACCTTTTGTTTATATCATACATCGCTACCACATTGGTTACATGTGTACGATCAAACCTTGAGGGGAACCATTTATTGGCATTCACTCCTTGCACTTGCCTCTCTGTTCTCGACAAAGTATAGCTTACCCAACCATTGAATTTCCCTGTATTTTTTTTCACATAAAATTCGGCCCCATAAGCTCTACCTTTGCCAAAAAGCAAATCTCCCTCAAAATACTCATTCAAAAACAAATCTGAATTATCGATATAATCAATCTGGTTTTGGAGTTTTTTGTAATAAACCTCCACTGAAGTTTCATAATCATTCAAGTTCTCACCAAAATTCTTGAAAACACCAAAAGCCACTTGATCAGCAATTTGAGGTTTGATGTTATTGGTGGAAGGCGTCCAAATGTCTAGTGGGGTCGAAGCGGCGGTATTACTCATTAAGTGCAAATATTGTGCGGTTCTATTATAACTTAACTTCAAAGAACTACTACTATTTATTTGGAGATTTGCCGAAAACCTTGGCTCCCAATTCCCATATCTTTTTATACTTTGCCCACTCTTATATTTTTTGAAATTAACCATCGACCTTCTTTGTGCATTTTCATTTTCTTTGTAAATATAGGGAGCAAATTCATAGGCATAGCCCTCACCCAAATAATCAAAATTTGAATACCGTAGACCATATTGCATTGAAAATGAAGGAGATATCTTCAGTTCGTTGCCAATATAGGCTGATATTTCTGAGGCAAACTTATCCGCCTGTCCAAAGGTCCGGGTCTCACCAGCAGAAGTGGCCACTGCTAAACCAGGCTTGAAAGTATAATAAATGGCTTGACCTCCGAAGGTAAGTGAATTGTTAGGACTAATATAATAAGTGAAATCTGGCTTAAAACTATAGCTAATAATATTTGAATTCCATTCAAAAGAATCCTTTCCATTATTTCTTAAGTTAGTGCCTAATTGATATTCATAGTTACTATAATAGGCTGTGGTATTCAGAAAAAGCTTATTATTGAATACATGATTCCATCTTAAACTAGTGGTCGAATTGCCCCAATTGAAACCGAATTGTGACCCAAAAACATCTCGGCCAAAATATCCTGAAATAAATACAACATCTTTTTCAGAAATTTTATAATTGAATTTTGCCGTTAAATCATAAAAATTAAATTTTGAATCCTTAATATCTCCTTTCAAAAATGGCTTGGCTAGCACATCAATATAAGAGCGACGGGCGGCTACAATAAAGGAAGCTTTATTCTTAAATAGGGGAGCCTCCAAACTTATTCTGCTAAATATCACCCCAATCCCTCCGTTCACTTCTAGTTTTTTAGAATTCCCTTCTTTCATTTTCACATCCAAAATGGAAGAAATTCGGCCACCGTATTGAGCAGGTATCCCCCCTTTAATTAATTTAACATCCTTAACGGCATCGGGATTGAAAACGGAGAAAAAACCAAATAAATGGGAAGAATTATACACTGGGGCTTCGTCTAAAAGTACCAAATTTTGATCCACACCCCCACCCCTTACATTGAATCCAGAGGAGCCTTCTCCGATGGTGCTTACCCCAGGCAATAGCTGGATACTACGCACCAGATCTACCTCGCCTAACAAGGCAGGCATTTTTTGGATTGTTTTCATCGAAATTTTATTGAATGACATTTCGATACTCTTTACATTGTCATCCTCCCGCTTAGCCGATACGATTACTTCTTGAAGTGCTGTACCCTCCTCTAGCATTTCCAAGTTAAAGTTTACCGCATCACTAATAGCCGTGATTTCCTGAACCACTTTATTATAACCAACATAAGAAAAAACCAAATTGTATTTGCCTTGAGGAACCGTTACAGAGTAAAAACCATAAGAATTTGTAGTATTACCTGTACCCAATTCTTTAATGTAAACGGATACCCCAATAAGGCCTTCCCCATTCTTGATGTCTTTAATATAGCCTGAAATGGTTGTTTTATCGTTTTGTGCGGAAATTGAAAATGAAAGCTGGCTCAAAAAAATAATAACACTGATTTTTACAAAATTCATATCTTGATAAAATTAAAAATAATTATCCCCAATTTATTTGAAACGAAATAGCCCATTTGAATAGTACAAAAATAATTAAGAATGCCATTCGAAATTATCACAAATTGATAAATGGCAATTTATAAGGATAACACAAAAAAAGAAGATATGTTTCAATGCTAAAAGCCGAATTGCCCTCAATAAATCTAAAAATCTTTATGAAATATTGAATAGAACAATCCAATATTCCTTGATTACGCCTCTCTAAATCTAGTAAAAATACCAAAATGTAAAATAAATTTTAGAAATCAGTAATTTATTACCGATAAAATTTGCTAATAAGTTTATATCCATTAATTTTGTGAAATAAATATGCAATATTTTACCGAACAATGAACATTATACAATTAGGCAATGTAATCCGTGAAAACAGACAATCGAAGTACATTAGTCAGGAAAAGCTTTCTCTATTAAGTGAGGTAGCCATTAAATCAATCCACTCAATAGAATTGGGCAAAGGCAACCCATCAATCAAAACTTTAACAAAACTTTTACAAGTACTTGATTTAGAATTAATTATAGTAACAAAAAAATTATAAAACAATGGAACAAGCAATTAGCTACGAACGTATCCCCACCATCATTTATGCCAATTCTGAAGAAGCATCAAAAGCAATTGCGGTAGAGATTGCGAATTTGATTCGATCAAAAGCCAATGAAGACAAGCAAGCTATCTTAGGTCTGGCTACTGGCTCCTCTCCAAAAATGGTTTATGCAGAGCTGATTAGAATGCACAAAGAAGAAGGGCTTAGCTTCCAAAATGTGGTTACTTTCAACTTGGACGAGTATTATCCAATGGAGCCAGATTCGGTTCAGAGTTATGTTAGATTTATGAAAACCCAGCTTTTTGACCATGTGGACATACCGAAAGGAAATTATAACATTCCAGACGGTACTTTACCACTAGAAAAAATTGCCGAGTTCTGTAGAGATTACGAACAAAAAATAGAAAATTATGGCGGGCTAGATTTCCAATTATTGGGGATTGGTCGCAATGGACATATCGGCTTTAATGAGCCAGGCTCTTTATCAAACTCCCGAACAAGATTAATGACGCTCGATCTTACCACAAGAATTGATGCAACAGGTGATTTCGGAGGGCTATCGAAGGTTTCAAGAAAAGCCATTACAATGGGAGTTCATAAAATTATGGAAGCCAAGCGAGTGGTTTTACTGGCTTGGGGCGAGCATAAGGCACTTAATGTGGCTAGAGCGGTTGAAGGCAAAGTTTCCAGCGATGTGCCTGCCTCATATTTGCAACATCATTCCAATGCCAACTTTGTAATAGATACTACCGCAGCATCCCAATTAACAAGGATGAAAACCCCATGGCTTATCGACCATGTGAATTGGGATAGAGCCATGATAAAAAAGGCGGTGACCTATCTTTCATTGACACTCGGAAAGCCAGTTTTGAAGTTGACAAATAGTGATTATAATGAAAATGGACTTTCTGATCTATTAGCTTTATATGGCCAGGCTTACGATATCAATATCGAAGTGTTTAACCTCTTGCAACACACCATTACAGGCTGGCCTGGTGGAAAATCAAATGCTGACGACACCAACCGACCAGAAAGAGCTTACCCTTCTAAGAAAAAGGTAATCATTTTTTCCCCGCATCCTGATGATGATATTATTTCGATGGGCGGTACTTTCCAACGCCTTCATGACCAAGGCCATGAAGTGCATGTAGCCTATCAAACATCGGGGAATATTGCAGTGGCCGATGATGAAGCTCAACGATTTGCTGAATTTGTGGTAGATTTCAACGACCATTTTGATGCGAAAAACCCAAAAGCCAATCGAATTTATAAAGAAGCTACTAAATTTTTGCAAAGTAAAAGAGATTCAGAAATTGATATTGAAGAGGTAAGATATATTAAAGGACTAATCAGACAAGGCGAAGCCAAAGCAACTTGTCGATATGTGGGTATCAATAAAAATTATGTTCACTTTTTGGAAATGCCTTTTTACGAAACGGGATCGGTTCAAAAGAAAGCATTAGGGGAAGAAGATATTTTGCGTGTTGCCAATCTGATTGAAGAAATCCAGCCCCACCAAATATATGCGGCGGGTGATTTGGCTGATCCACATGGCACACATAAAGTATGCTTAGATGCTATCATGGAAGCAGTAAAAAGGCTGAAATATAGAGAATACATGGAAAATTGCTGGATATGGTTGTATAAAGGCGCTTGGGCAGAATGGGATATCGATCAGATTGAAATGGCAGTACCGATGAGTCCAGACCAAGTTTTGAAAAAAAGATACGGGATATTCAAACATCAATCGCAAAAAGATGGCGTTGTGTTTCAGGGTGATGACAACCGTGAATTTTGGCAGAGAGCTGAGGAGAGAAACAAAGGAACAGCTTCCATTTACAATAAGCTAGGATTGGCCGAATATGAAGCGATGGAAGCTTTTGTTAGATGGAGATTTTAATGGTGCGAACCTTAGGTAAGGAATTTTGAATAGGATTAATTTGTGAATTTACTTTCGATAAACCTATTTTGGTTTGTAAATTTTGTAAACAATGATGCAAACACGCCTACTTTCACTCGATATATTTCGTGGAATAACGGTTGCCTTTATGATTATTGTGAATAATCCTGGCGATTGGGGGCATTTATATTGGCCATTGGAACATGCAGCTTGGCATGGATGTACTCCGACTGATCTCGTTTTCCCATTTTTCCTTTTCATTGTGGGAGTTTCAATTCCTTTTGCTGATCAAACTAAAGCAGGAGATCTTCTCCCAAACAAATACAAAAAATTATTACTTCGAACTTTAAAACTATTTTGTTTAGGTCTTTTTTTGTCATTATTCCCAAAGTTTAATTTCGAAACAGTTCGAATTATGGGAGTACTGCAACGGATAGCCTTGGTTTACGCTATTTGTTCGGTATTATATTTAAACTTGTCAGAAAAATATTTGATTTTGACTTTTGCCTGCTGCTTACTGGGTTACTATTTTATAATGACATTTGTTCCCGTTCCAGGATTTGGCAATCCTAATTTAGAACCTGAAACCAATTTTGGTGCTTGGTTTGACAGAACCATTTTAACTGAGCCACACCTTTGGAAAACCGCCAAAACTTGGGATCCTGAGGGTCTCTTAGGGACTATTCCAGCTGTTGGAAATGGAATTTTGGGTATTTTGGCTGGTAAATGTTTGCTTAGAGTCAATTTATCTGCATTTGAAAAAACCAAATGGCTATTCTTCACAGGTATTGTTCTAGCGGCAGCTGGAATGTTTTGGAACTATGCTGGATTTCCAATCAATAAATCCTTATGGACCAGCTCATTTACTCTTTTCACTTCAGGCTTAGCCTCCATCTTCCTTTCGATTTTGTATTATTTAATTGATTATAAAGGCATTAAGCAGTATACTAATTTCTTTGTAGTATTTGGAGTAAATGCAATTTTAGCCTTTTTTCTAAGTGGGTTAATCCCCAGAATATTGGGAATGATTAAATTGAAAAGTGCTGATGAGGAGCTAATAAGCTCAAGTCAATGGATTTATTTAAATTGGATTTCTCCTTTGTTTTCAAATCCCAAAAATGCCTCCTTAGCTGGGGCAATTACCTTCCTATTAATACTTTACGTGCCTTTTTATTGGATGTGGAAAAAGAAATTTTTTGTAAAGGTTTAGAAATCAACAGTCTATTGAATCAAAATTAGATTTGAGCCAGAACCTTTCTTAAGCTCGCCATTAATTTCAATATTTTTAGCATAGGCAACGTAGCTGGCGGGTGTCGAAACCACATGGCCTGATAAAATTTTCACATTTTCCAAACCTGTTGGGACAATATTACAACTCCAAACGGATGGGTCGTTCCAATTGCCGGTTTTAGTTGACGAGCAAGTAGGTGTGATGAGAAAGCCACGAATTTCACCACCAGGAAACGAACTAGTATGTATATTAAAATAAGATTTCCCATCTAACATGGCAGCTTTCAAATCGGCCCAAGCTTGGGTTGGAGTGCCCCCATGTGCAGTTACATAAGAAGGGTTGAATGAAGAAGCTAAACTCATATCTAAGGTATTGTCGTATGACCCACTTGTTACGCCACCAGGGAAGCCGGCAAATGTGGGGGTGGTAGTAGCCACGCCAGCCGTGCCCGTAAATGCGACCATAGTTGCCGCATGAATATGTACCGCTGTAACGCCAGCAACCAAACCACTGAATGTGCATTGCACTCGCATACTGTTTCCAGTAATTGTAATAGTTGCCAATCCAGTACCTGGTGACCCATTAGGGGGAGCTTCATTAGGTCCAGACAATTCCGCCGCATATTTTTGAGCAGCCAAATAATTAATTGAGCAAAATAGAATGCAACCAATTAGAAAATAGAATTTCACAAAAGATTTCATAACTAATATTTAACAAAAATTAACTCAATTATTTGACTACCTTCAAAATCCCCCTCATTATTTGCCCGTGCCCTGGGTAGGTGCAAATATAGCTATAAGTACCTGGTTTTGAGGGTGCAACAAAATAAATTGTTTCAGCAGAATCTGGCTCCAATAAACCTGTGTGATAAAGCACTTTGGGAGTATTTGGAATGTAACCTAAATCAGACCCTTTCAAACCCAAATTCATGGCCAAAGTAGATACTGCATCAGCAGAAGAAGGAGCAAGAATGGCCAAATTATGAGTCATGTCATCGTTGTTGTTGAATATCCATTTGATTTTTGTGCCCGCTTTTATTTGAATTGTTTTTACATCAAATTGTAGACCTGGTTTAGTACCTATGCTTACTACCTGATCTTCCGTACCATTCCAACTAGCTGGCATTTCGTTTTGCCTTTTTGCTGTTGGAGCCAAGGCAGTTTTGTTAGCTGGCATGGCATCCATTTTATGGCCAGCATGATCCATTGGCGATGCCATTGGCATGCTTGCTTTCTCTCCAACAGGAATATTATTTAATGTATAATAGCCTGAATTATGCAACAAACCTTCGCCAGTTTCTGATAAAACATTATTTAATTTAATTTCATGAATATAGTATTGGCGAATATCCATCACCAATCTAACTTTCATTTTATCGTTGGAAACTATAACACTTCTTAACTTACTAGGCTGATTTTCAATGATTGGACTACCATAAGTATGATGATATTTATAATTGAAACTACTCAATTCATAATTAGAGAGTGTTTGGACAGTTTTAGTATCAACTGGTTTAGTAAATTCAATTTCAAAGCCGTCAGGCATAGCTTTAATATCTTTCATTTCAAAAGGCATTTTGCCAGTCCACTCCAACCTTTGTAGACCAAACTTATCTTTCCCAGTACTACTCCAGCCTCGGCTAGTCATTCCTGAAAAGATAGAACCATCGTTGCCCCAACGCAATCTTAATATTCCAGATTGAAAGCCTTCGACAAAAGGGAAAATAGCACCTTGATATTGTCCATTCACTTTTTCAAGAGTCATTCGCATGATTTTTGAATGCCCCTGATCGGCCACAAAGTATTGATTCTCATAAGGACCGAACTTACCATTTGTCTTATCCTCAATAATATCCGAAGTTGAGATACCTAAAATGGTGTGAGGCAGCCACATAGCCGGTATTTTGAGGTTTGGTACTTTATCCATTGCTTTATACATCGGCTCACCTGTATCAGGTATATCAGATTTCACTAGTTTAAGTGGTGAGTTAGGCTCTTTTGTCCATTCCAAACCACCAGGATTTCCCGCAAAATCACCTTTTGCCAAATGGGTAATCCTTCCAGAACCTACCCAATCTCCCTGATTTTCTCCATAAAACAAATCACCTGCTTCATTCAAAAGTATTCCTGCTGGTGAGCGAAGGCCCGTTGCAAAGGGTTCGATCTCTCCTTTTGGACTTATTTTCAAAATCCAACCACGCCATTTGGCCATATTACCTTCACCATATCCTACCCAAGCTAGGTTCAATGAAACGTACATATCTCCATTTTTATCAAAAAGTGGCCCATAGCTGTATTCATGATAGTTTCCTGAGAGTGGCCATACTGCAATAGCCTCATATTCATCTGCAACACCGTCTCCGTCTTTATCTGTGATTTTAGTAAGTTCGCCACGTTGAGTGCAATAAAAAGCACCATCCTTGTAAGCTAAGCCCAATACTTCATGCATTCCAGAGGCAAATTTTGTGTAATTTGGAGCGCTACTACCTGTCATATAGGGGTTTTCAATAATCCAAATGTCTCCACGACGGGTACTTACCGCAAGTCGACCATCAGGCATTGGTGCTAGACCACCTATTTCTAATTCAATACCTTCCTGAATTGGAATGGTTCGGATTTGATAAAAATCGGCTTCAGAACTTGGTTTCGATTTTTGTGCGAAAGAAGTAAAAAAAACGATTGAAAGCAGACAAATTTGTCCAATTAATTTAATAGTATTTTGCATATTGATAGAATGAAATTATTCTTAATAATTACCAGATGATTGAATAAGAAATGTTGCGAGAATTTACTGGAATGAGTAATTTTTGTTTACCTGAAGCTCCCTTTTCAGTGATAATCGGGGCCATATTTTGGGCAATCCTAACATAATGGCTATCAAGCTGATAGGTACCTTCTCCTAGATTCTTAATTCTGACAGCTTCTCCCGCTCTCACGTAAGTTTCTGCTGCCAAATAATTAGAGAAGTTTATTTCTCTCACTAATCCACTTCCATCTGCTATTGAAGTTATTTTATCCAAAACAGTTTCACTTTTGAAATTATATTTGAAAATTGGATTTCTATTTTTGTCAAAGCTATATCCTTTATAAATCCAGTCAGTTTCAACTGAAAGTGAATCTGGCACATTATTGCTATTAACTGCCTTTGGAACCACTGAATTTTTCCCATCCAATTGAATAGAAGCAGATAAAGGTTCTGTTATTTGTGGTTCGCCACGCTCATGCCACATTTCGGTAGCATTCAGAAATTTGCCTCTCCAAGCATGCAATAGAGCCGCTCTTTCTAAGTCATACGAAAAATTAATACCGTTTGGAGAACCTATATTAATGGCATGGGTGCGCTTTTTGCCATCAAAATATACGAAAGAGCGTTGCAAAACTGGTTTGTCCTTTTCCACCTTTACCTCTATTAATCCAACAGGCTCAGGATCAGGCAGTGAAATATATTCATGAAGTGGTTGGATAGGCATTCCATTTCTCTTGATAAATAAACCCAGTGCCCTGCCCCCCCATGAAAAAGTTTTTGTGTACAATACTTCCAAATTATGAATCCCTTTTTCGAGAGTAATGGTATATTTGGATTCATCAGCTCTCCATTTATGTTCTTTTGTATCGATTAGTTTTTCACCGTCCAGTTTTACAAGTGCTATTCCTGTGGTGGATAAAAGAAAAGTATAGGTATCTTTTTCAGGGATAATCAACTTGCCTGAAAATGCCAATAAAAAATCACTATTCTTTTGGGCTACACGAAAGTTTATTTTCTCAAGATTCCCTTTACTAGTTATTTTTGCAGGCAAAGTTACCGGTATTTTATCAAACTTTCCTTCAAAGTATTGATAACCAATCTCTTGCAAACCTACTGAACTTTTATCAAGAAGCTCTAATTTCATATTTTTGAATGCCACCTGTCCATGATCGCCTTGGATTCGAATGGGACCACGAGCAATTTCATTTGACAATAAAGCTCCTCGTGTTGGAGCTAAAACCTCCACATTTTCGTGAATCAAAAGCCCATTTTGTATAATTTTTACAAATTTGGCATTCGCAATTTTTTTTCCATTCGAATCAAATTTGGGAGCTAAAAAACTGATTTCCATATGCTGCCATAGGCCTGGAGCAAAGCTTGCATTCTGGCGTGGTGGATGGCCTTCAAAACCTTCCTTTCCTTTTCCTCTTGCTTCGTCCCAACGCTCATAAATCGAACCACAATCATGGGTTTTCGGTACAGCTACCCCCCAACTATCAAAAAGCTGCACTTCGTATTGCCCTTGCAAATAAACTCCAGAATTAGAACCTTTTGGCACCATAAAATCAAATGAAATATTGATATCGCCATGTTCAAAATTCGTGATCAGGTCCTCTGACTTAACGCCATTGGTGTGTGGCTTACAGTGCAATATTCCTATGCCAGTAGTAGTCGCCAATTTTGCTTGGTCATACTTACCGGTAATAGATTCCACAACCTCCCAGTTTTTCCCGGGATTCTTGAAGCTATTCAGATTTTCAAAACTTAAGGTTGTTTGGGAAAAACTTGTTCCAATTTTTGCAAAAATTAGAAATAGAATAGAATAATTAACTTTCATTCAATTAGGTCTAAATATTTTTATAAATTTTTTGTCAAATGTACTACAATAATGCTAATTTTCTGTCCTGTAATTGAACAATTGCTTT
>JAZKGO010000076.1:70998-72342 GCA_040385875.1 Bacteroidota bacterium | reverse complement strand
TGCATAGCTTTATTTAGAATTATTCAAAACAACACAAAGGTAACCAACCTTTTTAAATAATTAGGGATTAAGAGATAAAAATAGACCCTCTTTTAATAAAACCTAAGAAATAGAAAATTGATTCCTAAATTTCAAAAAACACTACCTATTCATTTGTAGATAAAAATAAATTTATTTTATTTGTGTAATAAACCGCTTACTAAATAAAATGGTAAGTTTATTGGATTTTTTGCGGTAAATCGAATTGATTTTTTTTACTTTGGAAAGTTTTAAATTTTTAAATTATAAATAAACAAAAACAATCATGAAAAAATTACTCTTAGGTTTTCTAGTAATCGGAGCTGCATTCATATTTAATACTCCGGCGGCCTATTCCCAATTTGAAAATGGGGATAAATTATTGAATTTAGGGATAGGATTAAATTCCTATTACAGTGGCGGTATTCCTTTGGGTGCATCATTTGAAGTAGGCATCACTGACGAAATTAGTGTGGGTGGTTCTGCAAGCTTTTTATCACATACCTATTTTGGAAATGATAAATTTACCGCAATTTATATTGGTGGTCGTGGATCCTACCATGTAAATAAGTTATTACAATTGAATAACGATAAATTGGATTTATATGCAGGAGCTGGCTTAGGTTATAGAAGCTTCAGTTGGAGCAACGATTATTATGGTGGATCATTGGGAGGTAGCTACGGAAGTGGTATATATTTTGGTGGATTCATAGGTGGCAGATATTATTTTGCAAATAACATAGGAGCATTTCTTGAATTAGGCGCTGGTGGTTCCAGTAATGCAAACCTTGGGGTAACATTTAAGTTTTGAGAGATTTATACTTACTTATAGTTTTAGAAGCGACCTTCGTAAGGTCGCTTTTTTTATAAGCTTTTTAAATATTTTTTAGCGTCGGCTGTAGTTTTTGTATACTCACTTAATTCAATCGCTTTTTTAAAATAGTCTTTTGCTAATGATTTATTGCCTCCTTTGAGCGCAATCCTTCCCAAACCTAAATAGGCAATTGCATGGTAGTCTTTGGTATAACGGATATCCATTGATATTTTTAGAGCCTTTCTATAGTTGTTTACTGCCTCTTTATCATTCTTGTTATGCTTTTCGTCAATAATTCCTTGAAAAACAGCTCCAGCTAATGGGTAAACTCTCCCTGATGTTTTCAGCAATTCATTTACAATTGGCTCGGCTAAGTCAATCCTATTCAATCCAATTAGGCTTTCTGCTTTACGGGTTTTAAACAATAAATTATTGGGATATTTTTCTAATAAGAAATTAATAAAGCCCAAAGCTTTATCAGGTCTGTTTTCATGCTTTAAATAAATATAAGC